>JAEEVB010000215.1 GCA_016287065.1 Muribaculaceae bacterium | reverse complement strand
CTTCAAATCATGCACATTTTTTGGATCAATTAGGCTGCACCTCGGCATAAAAAAAGTTACATCTTTGTAACTTACATTTGTGTAACTTTTCGTATCTTTGCAACTAAACTAATAACTTTTGCACTATGATTACTCCTTTCCAGTATGGCTCTCTGGCCGAGAAAGAGAACTTCATTGACCGTGACGAAGACCGCAAACTCATCAAGCAACTGATGCTCAACGGCATTCACATAATGCTCATCTCTCCACGCCGATGGGGCAAAAGTTCTCTCGTGAAGGTCGTTACCGACGAACTGAAGGAACAGTACCCCGATATTAGGGTTTGTCACATCGATGCCTTCAGCATTAGCAGCGAAGACGAGTTCTATCGCTCATTTGCCTCCAAAGTGATGTCATGCGCTGCATCAAAATTTGAAAAAGGGCTCAAAGAAATGAAGCAATTCCTCACAGGCGTCGTTCCACAACTGGTCATCAAAGACGATGTTACCGACTTCATCACTTTCGATGTCAGGTTCAAGCCACAAGAACGCGATAAACTTGAGATTCTGCAATTGCCCGAGAAAATCGCTCTGAACAAAGGGTTGCGTATTATCGTTTGCATCGACGAGTTCCAACAGTTGACTCAAATACCTCAATATCCCGACATGGAGGGAAAAATGCGCTCGGTATGGCAACGCCAGCATAACGTATCATATTGTTTCTATGGCAGCAAGCGTCACATGATGACCGACATCTTCAACAACTCTTCAAAACCATTCTATCGCTTTGGCCAAGTCATCTGGTTGAAAAAGATAGAGAAGCAGCACTGGGTGAAGTTTATTGTCGACTCATTTCACAAAACAGGCAAGAGCATATCCAACGATTTTGCACAAAAGGTATGCGAAATCACAAAGTGCCACTCATGGTATGTACAACAGCTATGCTTTTTCCTCTGGAATGCCACCGAAACAACTGTCACGACTGAGATTTTCAACACGTCGGTCCGACGACTCATCGACACCAATGCCCCCATGTTCCAGAACGATATTGAACTGCTCACAGCAAGCCAAAAGGCCATGCTCCATGCCATTAACGATGGAGTTACGCAACTCTCGGCAACTGCTACCAAGCAACTTTACAATCTGGGAAATGCCAATACCATTGTCCGTAACAAAAGGATTCTTCAGGATAAAGACATCATTGAACTCGAGCAACAAAGGTTCACTTTTGTCGACCCCATTTTCCAGTTGTGGTTTTCTCAACAGCTATTCATCTGAAAAAGTTACATCTTTGTAACTTACATTTGTGTAACTTTTCGTATCTTTGCAATAACATGCAGCTTCTATCTGATACACATTCTTTATAATGACACAATAGAATGACTGAAAACAAGAAACATATACTCGACTTTACCGTGAGGCAGAACCTGAGGTTCGGCACCAACTATGCCCTGCTCAAGCTCATGCCCGCATGTGGCGAGCTGCCTCCCTGTGAGCCTGGCCAGTTTGCCCAGGTGCTGGTGCCCAACAGCAAGAACACCTTCTTGCGCAGGCCCATCTCCATCTGCAACATCGACCGCAACGAGAATCTGCTCTGGCTACTCGTGCGCCGTGCTGGCGAGGGCACTGCGGCCCTGTGCGACCTGCACGAGGGCGAAACCCTCAATGTGATGCTCCCGCTGGGCCATGGTTTCACCCTGCATCGCGACGGCACCATGCTGCTCGTGGGCGGTGGCGTGGGCGTGGCACCCTTGTTCATGCTGGGCAAGGTGCTCAAGGAACAAGGCATGCAACCTGAGTTCCTGCTGGGTGCACGCACCCAGGCCGACCTGCTCATGCTTGGCCACTTCAATGACTTGGGCACTGTGCACATCACCACCGACGACGGCTCGGCCGGCGTTCACGGCGTGGTCACCAAGCATCCCGTGCTCACCAGTGGCAACATGGCCCACATTGCCTGTTGCGGCCCCATGCCCATGATGCGCGCGGTGGCGGCACTGGCTCGCCAGCAAGGCATCGACTGCGAGGTGTCGCTCGAGAATCTCATGGCTTGCGGCATGGGCGCCTGCCTGTGCTGTGTTGAAGACACTGCCGACGCCGGCAATGTGTGCGTGTGTACCGAAGGACCCGTTTTTAACATCAATCGACTCAAATGGCAAATCTAAGCGTTAACATAGGCAATCTGCGACTCAAGAATCCCGTCATGACGGCATCGGGCACCTTCGGCTACGGCGAAGAGTTTGCCGACCTCATCGACCTCAACCAGCTTGGCGGCATCATCGTCAAGGGCACAACCCGAATGCCTCGGCAGGGCAACCCCTATCCCCGCATGGTCGAGACGCCCAGCGGCATGCTCAATGCCGTGGGACTCCAGAACAAGGGTGTTGACTACTTTGTAGAGCACATCTATCCCCGCATCTGCGACCTCGACACCGCCATCATCGTCAATGTGAGCGGTTCTACCATCGACGACTATGTGGCCGTGTGCGAGCGACTCAATCCGCTGGACAAGGTCGCTGCCGTCGAAATCAACATCTCATGCCCCAATGTCAAGCAGGGCGGCATGACCTTCGGCACCACATGCACGGGTGCGCAAAGCGTGGTCAGCGCTTGCCGCAAGGCCTATGATGGCACCATGATTGTGAAACTCACCCCCAATGTAACCGATGTCACCGAGATAGCCCGCGCTGCCCAGGAGGCTGGCGCCGACGCCCTCTCGCTCACCAACACCTTCCTGGGCATGGCCATCGATGTGGAGCGACAGACGCCATGCCTGTCCACCATCACCGGCGGACTCTCAGGACCCTGCATACGGCCCATCGCCGTGCGCATGGTGTGGCAGGTGGCCAAGGCGGTTAATGTCCCTGTAATAGGCCTTGGAGGCATCATGAACGGACGCGATGCACTCGAGTTCATCCTCGCCGGTGCCACCGCCGTGCAGTTTGGCACCGCTAACTTCGTCGATCCACAGGCCACCATCAAGGCCATCGGCTACATCAACGACTACCTCGACCGACACGGCCTCGACAGCGTCAACCAGCTCATCGGCGCCCTAAAAGCATAAATAATCACAGATAAACCCTCTCAGCACAATGAAAACTCTCAAATCCACTCTCCTCCTGCTTTTGGCTTTATCAATCGCCATTCCCATGCAGGCCTACGATTTCAAGTTCGAAGGCATTTGTTACAAGATAAATTCCGATGGCACCACGGTCTATGCCACCTATGAACAAAAGGGCATGCCCTCCTATTCTTTTATACCCCTTGAAATTGACTTCCCCTCTAAGGTTACTTTCGGCGGTAAAACCTACACCGTCACAGCCATTGGCGATAGCGCCTTCTGGGGATGCGATGTCATCATGTCTTTCACCCTGTCGCCCACCATCAAGTCGATTGGCGACAAGGCTTTCTACAACTGCCAGGGAATCACCAGCATCTACATCCCACCCACTGTTCGCGAGATGGGATCTGAAGCCTTTAGCGTGTGTAAATCATTGCAATATGCTTATCTCAACTACACTAGCCTTTATATGGGCTGGGGATTATTGAAAGCATGCACGGCTTTAGAATCAGTCACAATCGGTCCCAATATCGAACGACTGAACGGATTTGAGTTTTCCGGCTGCACAAACCTTACCAGCGTCATCTGCCTCCGCAACAAAGCGCCCAGTATTTGGGACACATCTTTTTACAACCTCGACACCAAGAATATCTCTGTCCATGCTCCCTTGGGGTGCAAATCATCATATCAGTCTGAGTTTAATGGCTTTCACTCTGTCTACGAAGACCTTCCCGCTCCATCCGACAAAGGTGATCTCAACACCGACGGCAAAGTGAATGTCTCCGATGTCACTGCCCTCATCAACATCATCCTCGGCGTCCTATGATGCTTTGATTAGGGGTAAGTGGTGAATGATAAGAGAACAAATCTGTGAGGCGGCATCCACTTGTCGCCTCACTGATTTTCGAGAGCTCCCATTTCTCGTCACAATGTGTCATTCTGCGTCATATCCATGTAATGCGTGACGTCAGTCCCCGTCCCCCTAGCCCATTATCTGCGTAATCTGCGTGAGATAAAGATATCTGCGTGAGATTGAAGAAACCAACTAGCGCTAAGGTGCAGTCTTTTAGATGCCTACTTTTTTAAATTCGGCTTGTAAAACATTGAGGAAATGCGCTGCTTCTAAACCATCCATCTGCGCATGATGGAACTGGAACGAAATGGGGAGCACTGTCTTGAAGAGTCGATGCCGGTACTTGCCCCAAGCGAGAAATGGCGTATTAAAGACCTCGGCATAGATGCTCACCACTGTGTCAATCTCACACTCTGGCAAAGCCGATGTGCTGATAACCATGCAATCGTCGCTCAAATTGTGAGGCCCACCTGTTTCAGGCAC
>JAEEVB010000214.1 GCA_016287065.1 Muribaculaceae bacterium | reverse complement strand
GACAGTATATGTTCCCGGAGAGTATTTCATTGTTGATGAGTCAAATCCCGACAACAATCTTGGCTCGGCCGAGAACCCAATGGCGCTTGAAATACGCGGCAGGGGGCATTCATCATGGAAGGGCATAAAGAAACCATACAAAATCAAATTAGGCGACAAGGCTCCTTTGCTTGGGATGAACAAGCATAAGCACTGGGCATTACTTAAATTTTACGAGCCAACAGTAGTCGGAATGCGGCTTGGAGAAATCATGGGCATGGATTGGACGCCCTCAACAAGGCCAGTCGAAGTGGTTCTCAATGGAGACTATATAGGACTCTATCTGTTGACAGAGACAAACCGTATCGGCAAGAATCGTCTCAACATATATGAACAGCCTAACTGGAATGAGGATGAAAGTTCCATTCCATACGGCTGGCTCGTAGAGGTGGATAATTACTATGAGCCTAATTCTATCAGCATCAGCGAAAACAACAAGTGGAACATGCGCATTACTTACCACTCTCCCGACTCGCTTTCTTCGGCACAGAAAGCATGGCTGCAAAATGAGTTCGAGGATATCAATGATGCCATCTATGACATTGATAAAGAAAACAGCCACTGGGAGCAAATGATTGATGTGGATGCCATATCACGATATTTTATCATTCAGGAGGTGCTCGATAACAGTGACGGATTTCACGGCAGTTTCTATCTGCATAAGGATTGGACCGATGACGCTCGCTGGGTGACCGGCCCGTTATGGGACTTGTCGTGCAATCAACGACAAAAAACAGACTACACCTTCAACATGACGACTTCCTACGGATTCACTCCACACTGGATTGGTGAGCTGATAAAAGACGAAGACTTCTGCCGAGCGGTAAGAGAAGTGTGGAATGAATTCTATCCATATGAAATACTTGCGTGGATGGAGTATATTGATGAGCATCTGCTACTTTGCGGTGAAGCCTACGAGCAAGACAAAATCCGTTGGAATTACACTAACCAAGAAACCCTTGAAGAAAGGGTTGAAAGACTAAAATCCTCACTGCTTGCAAACATTGAATGGTTTAACAACCACTTGCCTGGGAATGTCAATAGTTGCGTGGGAGATATCGTAAAAGAAATAGCCAATGTTGAATACATCAATCTCACCGGTGTGCACAGTTCTGAGCCGTGGAATGGCATCAATATAAAAGTAACTACCTATGACGATGGTAGTGTGACCACCTCTAAAATAATGATAAAGCAGTAAAAATCGGTACATCTTTTCGTGCTTAAGGAGATTACTTTGCATTTATTGGACGTTTATTCACTGGATTTGTTTTCCCCGAGAACTCAGAGAACTCCGAACAACTTTGATTTATTTGCAAGAGAAAGTTGTGAGAATGAGAAGAAAAGGTTAATTTTGTGAAAAAGTAAATGCTAAAAAACTATGAGACAGATTGTGACGATGTTGATGATGGCTGTTGCTGTTTTGAGCAGCACAACAATGCTGGGTGAGGAGATTTATGATATATATCCAGTGCCGCAGGTGCAATTGGCAGGAATAGGTCAAGCATCGTTCTCACCGAAGGTGACGATTGTGGCCGAGAAAGGCATCGACGAGGTGACCGTTGAGCGCGCCAAACAGGTCTTGACAGAGCATGGCCTCTTTGCTACTGTGGCAAATCACCCCACAAAAAAAGGCAGCAACCTGTTGCTGGGAATCAATGGCAGCGGTGGCGAGGCCGATAAGCGGTACGCGCGCATCTATAGTCAGCCGTTCAGCCTCAACAACAAATATGATCGCCACATCCTTAGCCTCACATGCGACGAGGCGGGTTATGCCCAAGTGGTGATTGTGGGAGAGAACACCGATGCCACCTTTTGTGGACTTGCCTCGCTGGAGCAAATGCTCGACCGTGGCACTACCGCCCTGCCCTGCGTGATGCTGCTCGACTGGGCCGATGTGCAGAACCGTGGCATTATCGAGGGCTACTATGGCGTACCCTACTCTGCCGCAGTCACCAAGGACCTGTTCCGTTTCATGGCGCGCTACAAACTCAACACCTATATGTATGGCGCCAAGAGCGACCCCTATCACTCACGCTACTGGAGCGACCCCTATCCCACCAACTTCAGCGCCGAACAGGAACGCATAGGCTATCTGTCGCAGGACATGATGCGCGACATCACCGCCACCGCTCACGCCTGCAAAGTGAACTTTGTGTGGGCCATACACCCAGGCAAGGCATTTGCCGACCCGACCGACACCGGTGTGATTGACCGCATCATGCGCAAGCTGGAGAGCATGCACGGGCTGGGCGTGCGCCAGTTTGGCGTGTTTGTCGACGATGTGGGTGTGCCGAGCGATCCCGCCATCATGCAACTGTGTGCCGACAACCTGACCACGCTGCAACAGCGCATCGACGAGCGCTGGAACAAGCCTGGCGCAGCGCCCACCGACACGGTGAGGCCGCTGCACTATGTGCCCCAACTCTATGCCTACGGCTGGATTGATCTGGACCGAGGCCGCCAATTCTATGAGTCGCTGCGCAGCACCCCAAGCAAGGTGAACATCTACATCACAGGCCGCAATGTGTGGTCGGTGCCCAACAACCACGACCTGGCGCTCGTGCAAAGCTGGCTGGGCCGCAAGGTGAGCTGGTGGTGGAACTACCCCTGCAACGACCAGGACATGAGCAAACTGTTTGTGAGCGACACCTACACCAACTTCCGCGACGAAACCCACATCATCAACACCGAGCGGCTCGAGCACAGCCTGAGCGGCACCAACACCGTGATCATCAATCCCATGCAACAAGGCGAACTGTCGAAGATTGCCCTGTTTGGCGTAGCCGACTACACCTGGAACAATAGTGCTTGGAACAACGAGCGCACCTGGGACGCCGCCATTCCCGCCGTGCTTGACCCTACCGTGGTGGGGCAAGACATGGTTGATGCCTTCAGGATAATCGCGCCGCATCTGCGCTACTACGACAACGATGCGCTCGACTACTATGTGGCGCGTTACAAGCAATCGGTGCAACGCGGCAACCCCAGCCCAGAGGCGCTCATCAATGTGCTGAGTACCGTGAACGATGCCTGCAATCAACTGCGAACCATAGAGCCATGGCTCAACTCTTCAGATACATCGACTTCTAACTCCTGGGAAAGTCAAAAATTACTCTACAACGACCTGCGCCCCTGGCTACTGCGCCTCGAGGCAATGACCGGCGAGGCTGTGGCGCTGCTGCGGGGAGAGAATCCCGAACCAGTAGACTACGAGCACAACCCCGACTTCCAGTTCCAGGTGCTGGGCGGCATGGGCGACGCCATCACACTGAGCACACGCATTGCCGAGCCCTCGGCCACTGCGCTCGCACCCCTCATCGACTACCTGCGCAAGAACAAATAGCACAACATTCCTTCGAAAAAATGTGCTCTATCAGCATTTATTCCTTCGAAAAAATGTAGCAAACATACAATTATTCGTTCGAAAAAATGTTGCCGCATCCTATAACAAACTGTAATACAACACATTTTACAAAAGCCACATAAGATAGAATAAAAAGTGGGATCAAGACATGAGATTTCTTTAGAATAATGAGAGAGATTTTGTAATTTTGTAGCACTCTAAGAAAGAAAGCAGATGGGAGTGTATCTACAGGTTGAGAATTTGACCAAGTCGTTTGGGGTGAATGTGCTGTTCGAGGACATCAGCTTCGGCATCGACGAGGGCGACAAGATAGGCCTGATTGCCAAAAACGGACTTGGAAAGTCGACGCTGCTGGACATCATTGCCAACGATGACCAGCACGACAGTGGCACCATCACCTACCGCAACGACCTGCGTGTGGGCTATCTGGAGCAGTCGCCCCACTTCGACGGGCACCTCGCCATTATCGATGCCTGCCTCACGGGCAACGACCGCCGCAGCCAAGCGGTGAAGGCCTACGAAGAAGCCTTGAAAGGTGGCAACAGCGATGCGATGACCGCTGCCATCGAAGGCATGGACAGTGCCGACGCTTGGGACTACGAGACCCGTTTCAAGCAAATTCTCACCCAACTCAAGATCGATGACCTCAATGCCCGCATAGGCACCCTCTCGGGCGGCCAGGTGAAACGCGTGGCGCTTGCCAAGATTCTCATCGACGACCCTCAACTGCTCATTCTCGACGAGCCGACCAACCACCTCGACATCGATATGATCGAGTGGCTCGAGAACTTCTTGAGCCGCAGCCACATCACCCTGCTCATGGTGACTCACGACCGCTACTTCCTCGACAAGATATGCAACCGCATTCTGGAACTCGACCAGCAGCAAGTCTATAGCTATGAGGGCAACTATGATTACTATCTGCAGAAACGCGCCGAGCGCATCGAGGCACAGAACGCCGCCGTGGAACGCGCACGCAACCTGCTGCGC
>JAEEVB010000213.1 GCA_016287065.1 Muribaculaceae bacterium | reverse complement strand
ACAACCATTTCTAATATACGAATCTACTGTCATCAAACGTGATGTTGTCGTCGTTATTGTTGACAAACAGATGAGAGAATAATATCAGCAGCATTTCCTCATCGTAATCCAAACCATAGCTTAACACTTTTTGAACAAAAAGAAGTTGCTTGTTGCCCTCAAATAAGTGGTGGATTTTTTCTATCAACCCCTCGTAAGTCAACTCATCATCACGGCGTTGTTCAAGAATGCTTTCCAACTCACCGAACAGTTCCATGCAAGAAAGACCAGAGCAATCTCTAGGCTCATACTTCTCATTGTTTTTGAATGCCTCAATCACCTCTATGGGAACGCGATACGAAATTTGACGGCATCCTCGGCTACACCTTACGAGTTCTTTTTTCTCCAACTCATCAATGTCTGACATGTGTTTAATGTTTCTTGTGGTCCTGCATTCCAGGAATTGTCCTAATTGTCTTAATGTTATACTCGTGTCGTCGCTATTGTCAATAAACAACGCCATCATGACGGCTTGTTCCCTGGTGAGGTCCAGCCTCTCTGACACATATTTTATATACCTATTAGCCTTTTGGTAGAATTCTGGGCTAAGCCCGCTACCTTTTGCCTTGTCGACGATTTTCTCCACTGCTGTGAGCAAATCCATTTTCTGTTTTGTTGCCATATTTATGCCTTTTTATTACATATGAACATTCATGGCACAAAGTTACAAGCAAGTTATGCCGCTTAGGGGCGCATGTTAAAAGATGGCATCATTTTTTAGAAAAATCATCAAGAAAGAGAATCTTCTTATGCATCATATTCATTTGATGGGATCGGGGCAGATGTCCTTGCGACGGCAATATTTGCAATGGTAGCCTCTCCATACATCATCGAACTGCGTCATGGCTTGTTCGATGATAACAGGATCATCGGTAAGGATGCCCGCCTCGAAGTTGCGCTTGTCTGCGGTTTTCATGCCGATGCCGGCACCTGTCAGGTTCGCACTGCCAATATACACTTCCTTGCCGTCGAACACCAGCAGCTTGAAATGCACTCGCGGACACAGCACTCGCTCCAGTCGGTCGTAAAGTAATGGATAGCGGTCGAAATCCTCACGGAAGTTCGGTCCTGGTTCCTTGGCATGAATGAGCCGCACCTCCACGCCTCGCCTGATGAGCAAGGCAATGACGGCGAGAAACGGTTTGGTTGTTGCGCCAACTTTAACGTGCAAGTCCTTGATGTCGGCAGTTCCAATCCACAGGCTCTGCTTCACACTTGCCACCTTAGCGAGCACCTTGTTATAATGTTCGGTGTCAGCAATATACTCAATCATGTCTTAGAATATGTTGAAGTACTCCTTGATGTCCCGTTCACGCAACAGCAGGTTCATACTCGCTTCCATGAGCGAAGAGCGGCGAATGTCCTGTGGAGCCCACACGGTGTTATGCGTTGCGAAGAAGGTGAGCAGGTTGAACACTTCCCACATCGTACGGTCGCTCATCGCCAGTCGTTCCATTTTGGCATTCATGTGGTAGCCGGCGTTCTCATATTCGCTTCTTGCTTGTAGATAAGGAATGACTTGACTTGCTGTTTGGTCGTCAAGACCATGTTGCGTCAACATTTTGAACGCCCTACCCAGTTCATATACCGAGGCAGTTGTTTCTATCGCCATTCTTGCGCTGGTGAGCATCTGGTCGCGGTTTTCTTTAAGGGGCGATGAACTGGCAGTGATATTGAGAAGACGCCCTAAATCCTTAGTTTCAGGAGAGAAAGCCTTAGCGATGGCGCGCCGAGAGAGCTGAGTACTCCCATTGGAGCACACTATCCGCTCATAATAGTTCCCCAGACTGATTTCGCCGGGCGTCCAAAAGAGGAAGATGCCGTTTGCCAGAAAATCATCGTCCTTGGTGAATGACAAATATCGTTCGGTGACAGGTTTCATGACGATTGAAATTTCTTCGGCTCCGGTCTGAGCGTATTGCACGCGCTCGGGGAGATATCGGTTCTTATCCATAAACATCTCGGCGAAGTCGAAGAATACTTCGGGCGTGATCATACGGTCGCGGATGGGGGTGGCGTCGACGATTCGCTTTGACTGTGTGTCGGCAGCTAAAACGATGCGTTTACTCTTTTTCGGGGCAGCCTGTCCGAAAAAGTTGCGCAGATTGGTCAAACCTTGCTCACCATAGCTATCGTGAGCCAATTCCGATTGACCGCTCTTGATTCCGGCAAATAAGTCGATTTCTCTTGCCACATCGGGATTGACTTCAAATGTGGCGTTGCCCACGGTGTAATGATTTTCACCGAGGGCGATGATTTCTTTCGCTTCAAGTTCGCGGTAACAGATAGGGCGCGACAGCACCTCCTGCTTGATTTGGTTAAATTCAGTTGTGTCCATTGTGTTATTGTGTTTGGTTGTTAAACAGATTGTCGAATTGGGTGGCGAAGTCACGCAGTTGCGTGGAAACGCTGCTTTGCAGATTGCGCAGTTGGAGTTCCTGTTGGTAGCGCTGTTCGTCGAACGACACATCGCCTGTTGAGCTGAGGTTATAGTACAGTTTCACGCCCACATCACCTCGGCGATGCTTGGAGAACACCACATAGCGGTCGCTATAGATGTTCTTCGGATTGTCGAGCCGCAGTTCCATCATGGCGGTAATCATGTGCTTCAGGCGGTTTGAGCCGATGAAGGCTCCGCTCTTGGTCACCTGTTGGATGGTGAGAAAGGTGGTGTTGGTGTGCGTGTCGTTTTCGGCTTTGTTGTGCCTTTTGATGAGGGAGAGCAGTTTGGTCTCTGCCAAGCGCAAGGTGATTTCTTCCTCCTCCTTCACGATGCCCTGCAACTCATAGAATGAGTCGATGGCGACGATGTCCCAACCTCGCTGCAGGACATCCTCTATTTCTTTCAAATGGTGGCGCTTGCTGTCGAAGTCCGACTCCACAAACATGATGTTCAGGTCGCCGAACTTAGGGTAGCGTTGCACATACACGGCAAGGTCTATCTCGTTCATCTCGGCACTGATGAACAGGATGCGCGTTTCTGCCGCTTGCCGTCCAATATTGGCTATCAGGTCGAGGATGATGGTGGTCTTTCCCACGCCAGGGTCGCCAATCACCATATAGTTCACTCCCTTAGGGAGCCCTTGATAACTGCACAGCAAGTTATCAAGAACTGTTCCCGAACGATAGTTCACAAACAGCCCCGGGTCGAACCGCACATCCCGCATTTTTACAATTTCGCTCATTTTATTACTTTTTTGGTTTTACTGTTTTTGCTGGCAAAGATAAAATGGAGCTGTGCCGAATCAAGGCACAGGTGCAAAAAAAAGCTTTTGTTTATGTTGACCAATTTAAATGGGGGTGTTTAGGTGGAGCCATTCAGTCGCTTGCGTCTTAAGTGAATCATTCTTTCAGAGTGTTTTAACGATGTCAGATCATAAATCAAGGCATCGATAAATTCTTCTTTCATCGCTTGAATTTCATCGTCAGAATCTCCCAGTTCTTTTACTACTTCTGAGAGCTTGTCCAACTCTTTTTTAACAAGCGACTTGATGGTGAACTCAATATACTCGTCATCATCGTCGAGATAAATGCAGAACCAATAATCTTTATCGAAGTTCATCATAGTGTTGAGTGTTTATTGTGAATGATTTCTTGAGATGACTTTCTCCTTCTCGTCCTTCTGGGATGTTCAATGCTATGTTTAAGCATAATCATAAAATTTTTAAAGGTGATGAATAATAATTTCGACTACAAAGAAACAACAAGCCTGCGCCATATCAGGGCACAGGCTTGAGAAAATGATGTGATTGCAATGATTATTTGATGGGGTCAGGGTAAAATTCCCTGCGACGGCAAGACTTGCAATGGAAGCCCATCCACACATTGTCAAATTGTGTTTTGGCTTGCTCGACAATGATTGGGTCATCGGTGAGGATGCCTGCCTCGAAGTTGCGCTTGTCTGTGGTTTTCATGCCTATGCCAGCTCCTGTGAGGTTCGCGCTGCCAACATATACTTCCTTGCCGTCGAACTCCATCATCTTGAAATGCACTCGCGGACATAGCACTCGCTCCAGTCGGTCGTAAAGTACTGGATAGCGGTCGAAATCCGCACGGAAGTTCGGCCCTGGTTCCTTGGCATGAATGAGTCGTACCGACACGCCTCGCCCAATCAATTCCGACAGCACTCCAAGGAAAGGTTTCTCCGCCTTCCCCTGCACGACATATAGGTCTTTGATGTCAGCCGTCCCAATCCACAACGATTGTTTCGCCCTCATAGCCACCTCCAGCACCTCGCCGTAATGTGCACTATCAGAAATGAATTGCAGCATAGTATTCCAAAGGTCAAAATAAACTAACAATCACGTTCGTCATTTAAGGCCATCATCATACATTTTTTGAACAAATCTAAATCATTGTACCACTGACTAACCGATGCTGGAT
>JAEEVB010000212.1 GCA_016287065.1 Muribaculaceae bacterium | reverse complement strand
CTGGGGTTCTTCTTGAGGATGTAGTTGATAACTGTGGTCACGTCGTTCACGTCGACCTTGCCATCGCAGTTGGCGTCGCCCAGCTTGCCAGCGGCCTTCTTGGTGATGACAAGCTTCATGTCGGCATAGTTGAGTGAGAGGTTGTATTCGCCAGCAGGAATCTTGAAGGCATCGCCGCCGGGTTCGAGACTCAACTCGGTGCCCAGCAGGTCGTCGCTCACGAGGAAGTCGTCATTGCTCACAGCACCAAAGCGGAATGGGGCGATATAGTCCCAACTACCCTGGTCGTTGTACTCGGCCAACTCGGTGGTGAAGCTGAAGTAGTCGTAGCCGTTTTGGTCGGCATCGATGCACTCGATAGCAGCAGTATAGAGGCCCGTCTCGGCATTATATTCCATCTTTGTGCCAGCATTGGGAGCCCAAGCCTGTGTACCCACTTCACCCAGAATGTAGACATCGGGAATAGACACGCCCAAGTCATCAATCACATTGAACTCTTTCCACTGGTCGGCTGTGCTATAGTAATCAAAGTCTGCGGGATAAACGTGCAAGTTGCAGTTTGGCTGATCCACACCTGCCCATATAACATCGCCAAGCGTGACACTTCCACCTGCAGGATAAGCATAGACATCGGCAAGTGCGACACAGTCAATGAATGAACCAGTACCAATGCTCTCAAGCGAAGCTGGCAAGGTAACAGTCTCTAACGATTGGCAATTATTAAAAACAAACATATCGATGGTTTTCACACCTTCAAAGGTGATATCCTTCAAAGTGCTTCCCAAAAATGCATAATCTTCAACTTTTGTCACATTCTCGGGAACGACAAGAGAAGTTATCGTAGTTTCTCTGAAAGCACTTTTCCCGATAGTGGTTACCGTGGCCGGGACGGTGGTGCCTTTACATGCATAAAGAAGTTTGTTTGTGGCAGTTTCAATAATAGCGTTGCAGTTGTCACGCGAGTCATATTTCGGATTTCCTTCTTCTACCACGAGTGTTGTCAGATTGTCGCAACCGTAAATCGGACCATATAAACCATTGACTCCATCTCCATGAATTTGAGTTACTGAAGCGGGGATTGTAAGCGAAGTGAGTGATGTACAATTCTTGAATGCACCATACCATAATATTTGCAGGCTATTTGGCAGGCTAATGGAAGTGATATTATTGCAATTAGCGAAAGCACTCTGATTGACTGAATGCACTGAATAGGTAATGCCATTATTGACCACCTCACTGGGAATGACCAAATCTCCACTCAGAGTGCTAGCATAATCGATTCCAGCATAGCTTCCTGGAACTATCGTAGCGATATGAGCATTCGTGGTGTTGATCTGATAGCAAATACCGTCAACTACGAAGTTAATTGTTTCGGCGCTGGCTACTTTGGCTGCACAAAGGACAACCAGCATAGTAAGTAATAGTTTCTTCATAATAGTTATAATTTTATAGTTTTATTTATTAAATTCTTCTAATTATTTTTGGTGGTGCAAATATATAAAAAAAAATTGAAAAAAAATCATTTTGCCACATAATAAAAAAAGAATATCACATTATTTAAAAGATATTTCAATTTTGATAACATTTTAGCGTGACCAATGTGTATAGTTACCGATTTATGTCAAAAATACTACTGAAATTAGTTAATTTTTCTCAAATCAATCATTTCTTGAACATTTTTTGTGATAAATGTTAGGAAATTCAGTTTTTTTTCTTACATTTGCAAAGCGAAATAAAAACTCCTCACCTTGTGAGGGGCAAAAACAAGCAAATTTCTTTAATCTAATTATACACTTTTATTATGGCTAACGCAAAACTCGACTCACTTGATTACAAAATCTTGAAAATGCTCTCGCTCAACGCGAGAAAGCCCTATCTGGAAATTGCTCGGGCATGCAATGTTTCGGGCGCAGCAATTCACCAACGCATCCAGAAACTCTACTCGATGGGAGTGATCAACGGCTCCATTTCTCAAATCAATCCCAACTCGGTGGGTTATGATACCTGTGCCTATGTGGGTATATTCCTGAATGACTCATCGAAGTTTGATGAAGTTGTAGAGCATCTTCGTCAGATGCCCGAAGTGGTTGAATGCTATTTCACCACTGGCAAGTATGACATGTTCCTGAAAATCTATGCTCACAACAACGACCACCTGCTCAATCTCATCCACAAGGAGTTTCTGCAGATGGGTCTGGGCCGTACCGAGACGCTTATCACCTTCAAGGAAGTGTTCAAGCGCCAGATTCCCATTGCAGCCGACGACGAGTAAAAAACGCGTCCTGACTATGACCCATTAACCCCTTAACAGGTAAAAGGTTAAAGAATTCAAGCGGCACCCTGAATGGAGTGCCGCTCTCTTTTTTTCGAGAATCGGTGATTTGAGTTCCAGTCCCCTATTCAAGACAATTCATGACCAACCGGTTCATGCATATAAGGACATATTTTTATTTGGCAATATCACGATTTATTTGTAATTTTGTTGATAAATGAGCAGCATCGCATGAAACAGAGAATTGCAGTTATTTTTGAAGGCAACATCTCCAACAGGCTTGGGGTGTTTAACGCCGTGGTCAACAGGGTGAAACACCTGCGCAGTATTGCCCCTTATGACATCGACCTGTTCATGATTCAGGTATATGACACGGGGCTCACACGGCTTTTGCGACGTTCCAAACCTGTAGGCTACAGACCCTTGACCGTTGAGGCCGAGGGGGAGACCCTGAGCCTGTGGTGGGTGAAGCGCTCACTATGCGACTCGTTGCTGCACCGCTTCCTGGGCAAGAAACCCGCCCGGTTCCTGAAGCGGCTGCGCCAGCTTGGTAAAGGGCTTGAGGGCTACGCCATAGTCTCGGCTCACGACCGTATCGCCGGTCATGTGGCAAGGGCTGCTCATGATGAACATAGCATCCCCTACTTCATTACCTGGCACGGGGCCAGCATCTATACCGACCCTCCACGCGACCCAATGCTCAAAGCACTCACCGTGGACTTGCTGCACGATGCCACCGACAACTTCTTTGTGAGCGAAGGCCTGGTGAAAAAGGCTGAACTGCTCACTACCGGCTTCCCACACCAGGTGCTGCTCAACGGCGCCAACAGCGCCTTCCACCGCTACGATGACGAAAAGCGACAAGCCCTGCGCGAGAAATACGGCCTAGGCGATGCTCCTGTGGTGGCTTTCGTGGGCCGCTTCGAGCCTGTGAAGAATGTTACCATGCTCCCCGAGATATTCACAAAAATCGCCAAGAAATATGGTGGAAAGGTGAAGTTCTGGACCATAGGGAACGGCTGGCAGCACCCCACAGTGGAGAAAATGATGCAGGAAACTAGCCTTGACTGCAAAATGTGGGGCGCACTGCCCCCAGAGCAAATGCCCGAGATGATGAACTGCATGTCGGTACTCATCCTGCCCAGCAGTCTCGAGGGCCTGCCGCTGGTCACCATCGAGGCACTCGCCTGCGGAGCCAATGTGGCGGCAAGCAATGTGGTGGGCACTGCCGAGAGCATAGGGCGTGAAAATGCCTTTGATCTCGACGACGAGTTTATCGAGAACATCACAGACCGCGCCGTGCAGATGCTCAACGGCGAGGTGACGCAGACACTGCCGCCCGCCGTGAGCTGGAGCGCCACCGCAATCAAGGAGAACAACATTTATCTGTCACACCTTAACAACAAATAGTACTGAATATCGCCATGCCACGGTTTGCCGAAGTATTGCTGCCTCTAGCCATTCAAGGCTCTTACACCTATCGCATCACGCCCGAACTGCAACCAACGATAGTGGTGGGAAGCCGTGTGCTCGTGCCCTTTGGCCGCCGCAAGATATACACCGCCATTGTGGTCATGGTGCACGACATCGAGCCTCAAGGCTATCGAGTGAAGGAAATCATTGCCGCACTCGACCCCTTCCCCATCGTCAGACATCCACAAGTCAAGTTCTGGCAATGGATTGCCGACTACTACCTGTGCACCATGGGCGAGGTCTATAAGGCCGCCATTCCGAGCGGGCTCAAAGTGGAGAGCGAGACTTTTATCAGCGTCAACCCCGACTTTGAGGAGCAAGAGCCCGGACAACTCAGCGACAAGGGCCGAACCATTCTTGACTTTACCGCTCAACGAGGCCGCGTGCAAATCAACGAAATCTCAAATGCCACCGGATATAAGCATGTGGAGGCCACCGTGAGCAAGTTGCTCGACATCGGCGCAATCCACGTGTCGGAACGTGTGGTAGATAACTACCGGCCCAAGACCCGCACCTGCGTGCGCCTGAACCTGCAGCGTGACGACGAGGCTGGCCTGCACCAATACTTTGACGACGTGAAACGCGCCAAGAAACAGGAGGCTCTGCTACTAGCCTACCTTGACCTCTCGCACTGGTTGCAGCACAGCAAGCCTGTGGTGGAAGTCACCAAAGATGACTTGCTCAAGCGAGCC
>JAEEVB010000211.1 GCA_016287065.1 Muribaculaceae bacterium | reverse complement strand
TCGTCGATGAGCGTCGCGACCCCTACCGCTCCAGCGAGAAGGCTGCCACCTACTTCAAGCAGCTGCACGACATCTATGGCGACTGGTCGCTCGCAATTGCCGCCTACAACTGTGGCCCCGGCAACGTCAACAAGGCCATTCGCCGTGCCAGCAACCCCGAGAAACCCGACTTTTGGGAAATCTATAACTACCTGCCTCGCGAAACCCGCGGTTATGTGCCTGCCTTCATCGCCGCCAACTACATCATGACCTACTTCAAGGAGCATAATATCAGCCCCAGTCTGGCCAAGAAACCGCTCATTGTCGATACCGTCAGCGTCAACCGCCGCATTCACTTCAGGCAGATTTCGCAGGTACTCAACATCCCCATGGAGGAATTGCGCATCCTCAATCCACAGTACCGTCACGACGTCATCCCAGGCAACACGCATCCCTACTCGTTGGCTTTGCCTTCGCAGCAAGTCTATAGCTTCATCATGGTCGAGGACAGCATCGCACAGTTCCGCAACGACCTCTATGCCAACCGCGACGTCGTTGAACCAGGTACCAGCTCCAGCAATTATGCCAACGCATCTGAGTATTACGACGAAATCAAGGTCGAGAATTCCACTCCTGCTTCGGGCAGCAACAAGCGCTCTAACTCCGACTATTACGACGAGATAAAAGTGGAGAACTCTACCCCCAGCAAGCCCAGCACCTCTTCTTCGATGGTGGCTCAGAACACAACTCGCAGCAACTCCGACTACTACGATGAAATCAAGGTCGAGACCACGCCTGGACGCGAGTCGTCATCTTCTTCTTACCAAGGGTCTTACACCATCGACGACGAGAGCACCATCAAGGCTGGCGACACCTATAAATATGAAAAGAAAGAGACCAAACCTGCTCCCAAACCCAAGACCAAGGAGGAGGTAGCTGCCGCTAAGCGCAGCCGCTATAAGATTAACGACACCGAGCAGGCTGCACCCAAGAACACCAAGAAGACCAATGCCGCTCCAGCCAAAGATGACAAGAAAGACAATAACGCCGCAACTGGAAAGAAGGGACGCAACAGCAAGCAGCAAAAGGCCGACGAAGACAAGAATGCCAAAGGTGGCAAGAAGGGCAAAAACAAGAAAGAAGCCAAGAAGGAAGAGCCCAAGGTCATCGATCACGAGATCAAGCGCGGCGAGTCGCTCGACAAGATTGCCAAGAAGAATGGCGTGACCGTCGAGGAACTGCGCAAGGCCAACAACATCAAGGGCGACAAGATCGAGGCTGGCGACAAGATCAAGATTCCCACCAAGTCCGATGCTAAGGCCGAACCTGAGAAAAAGTCGGGCAAGCACAAAAAAGGTCATAAAGACAATAACAATGACAACAAGTCAACTGGTTCTAAGAAATCATCTAAAAAGAAACGCAAATGAAAACTTTCTCTAAATCGCTGTTGCTCACAGTAGTATGTCTGTTCTGCGCTACGGCGGCACAGGCTCAATATAAAAGTGGCCGTTCTACCGGTCCCGACGACCCCACGGGTTTCGTGGTGATTACCGACGTCATACCCGATGCCATTCTCGAGATTCGTTATCACACCACCTACAATTTCGTGGGTGCCCGCATCGATGGCTATAAAGAACCCGTAGCACTCATGACTCGTGAGGCCGCCACTGCACTCAAGAAGGCGAGCGACATGCTCAAGGAACAGGGTTATCGCATCAAGGTGTACGACGCCTATCGTCCACAGTGCGCCGTCAGTAACTTCGTGCGCTGGGCCGAGGCACTCAACGACACACTCATGAAGCCTTACTTCTATCCCGAACTCAAAAAGAATGTGCTCATTCCCGAGTACATCGCTTCCAAGTCGGGCCACTCACGTGGCTCCACCATCGACCTCACTATCTTCGACATGCGCACCGGCAAGGAGGTCGACATGGGCGGCACCTTCGATTGGTTTGGCATCGAGAGCCATCCCGACTTCTGCGGTAACCCCGACACGGGCAAGTACACTGGTGGCGTTTCACCTGCAGGTCGCTACATTACCCCCGAGCAGTTTGCAAATCGCATGATTCTGCGTCGCGCCATGGTTGCCAGCGGTTTCAAGCCCCTCGACAGCGAGTGGTGGCACTTCACACTCAAGAACGAGCCTTACCCCACCACCTATTTCACCTTCCCGGTGCAGACGCTCAGGCGTCACCCTCACGCCCACAGCGACGCATTCTAATCACTGATTACTGATTACTGATAACTATTATCTATTCCCTACTTTACTACTTTACTGTTATCTGACAACATACACAAGGCGAGCCAACCACGGCCCGCCTTGCTATTTCTCTCCTTGTCAACTTGTTTACTCGTCAGCTCGTCTGAGTGAGCAGCAAATGTAGGGACAGGGCGTGCCCTGTCCGCTATCCATGACGAAAATCGCCGAAGGCGATAACCAATCAGCAACCGATAAGCTCGAGGGAATTTCAAAGTGCGAGTTGCGCGAAGTGCAGCGCACGATGCCGTAGGCATTGAAACTTTCCTCAAACCCCAGCATGATGTGCTTCAGCACGAATGCTGGGGAAGCGATGTCACATCGTTCACGGGATGCCCTTCGATAAACGCCTTCACGTTGCCCACCACCACGTCCATCAGGCGCGCACGGGCCTCATAGGTGGCCCAGGCAATGTGGGGAGTGAAGTAGCAGTTGCGGGCATGCAGCAACACATTGTCGGGTTTGGGAGGCTCCTCCTGCAGCACATCCACACCAGCGGCAAACAGACGACCGTTGTTCAGCGCGTCGGCAAGGTCCTCTTCCACCACCAGTGGTCCGCGGCTCGTGTTGATCAGGATGCCGCTGGGTTTCATCAGGCTCAGGCGATGGCGGTTCACCAGGCCACGCGTCTCGTCGGTCAGCGGGCAGTGCAGACTCACCACATCGCTCCTGCCGAACAGGTCATCAAGGTCGGCAGCTTTCCCCACGCCCTCGGGCAGCTGGTCGGCAGACTTCGACGTGTAGGCAAGCACCTTCATCCCAAAGCTCTGCGCAATGCGAGCCACCGCGCCACCTATATTGCCCAGGCCCACGATACCCATCGTCTTGTCGGCCAATTCAATCAGCGGCGTGTTGCTGTAGCTGTAGTCCGGGCAGCGGCTCCACACACCCTCGTGAGCCTCGTCGGTATAGTGCTGCACCCGGTAGGCGATGTTCAGCAGGTGAGCAAACGCCATCTGCGCCACGCTCATCGTACTGTAGGCAGGCACATTCGTCACCACGATGCCATGCTCGCGCGCAGCATCGATGTCCACGATGTTAAAGCCAGTCGCAATCACCCCAATGTATTTCAGGTTAGGCAGTTTCTCAATCACTTCGCGCGGAAAACGCACCTTGTTCGTCAGCACAATGTCAGCCTTCGCCGCATGTTCCAACACCCGCGAAGCCTCCACACGAGGCAACACCGTACACTCGCCAAGCGCCTCCAGAGCCGCCCACGACAGGTCACCCGGATTCCCCGCATACCCATCCAGCACAGTTATCTTCATCTCTTCCTTAGTTTTTTCAGTTTTAACACAATTATTAATTGCCAAAGTTACAAACTTTACCCCACTCCCACAACAAAACACACACCAGGGTGGTTAATCTCGCAATAAGCCTTCTATCTCCTGGTCGAAATCCGACTTGAAAAGCTTGTCTTGAACGATACGGTATTTTTCAAATTCCGCTTCAGCAAACAGTTTGGCCCTTTCAGCCGATACAGAGCCGCTATCCGTCAGTAACGGGCGGTCGTCCATTGACAAAAATTTGTCGACATATCCTGCCCAGTCTTCCATGGTCATGGGGATATGGCGTTTGGCACGATCTTCAGCCAAGTCGAGGAAGGCGTTTACTATGCGTCCGAGGCTTTCCAACTCCTTACCTTTAAGGTAGTTCTTTGCAATCGAGACATCGGTCTTGACGATTTTTCCAGTCGGGGCATTTTCCCATGTGGTCAATCCCATGTGTTCTTTTTCGGCATTTGCTCGATCCACAATCAGTTCGGCGGCAGTGTGGCCATGTATCGCATAATGCAGTTTGTTCTGCACCATGGCAAAGAATCGTCTTGTAGTTGGTGCATCTCTATTATAATCAATGGCTGTAGCATAGAGGTCTGTCACTTTTTGGTATAACCGTCGTTCGCTTAATCTGATTTCGCGTATCTCAGCAAGCAGGTGCTCGAAGTAGTCCACCGTGAGGAATGCCCCGTTCTCCATGCGTTTCTTATCAATCACATATCCACGGATGGCAAACTGCCGCAATACTGACGTTGCCCACTGACGGAACTGGGTGGCGCGGGCAGAATTCACGCGATAGCCCACCGAGATTATGGCATCCAAATTGTAGAACTGGACGCTATAGTCTTTCCCATCAGCGGCAGTTCGTCGGAATTTCCGACATACTGTATCTTTCTGTAACTCACCCTCGTTGAATATATTCTGAAAA
>JAEEVB010000210.1 GCA_016287065.1 Muribaculaceae bacterium | reverse complement strand
TCATTAATTAAAAAATTGTGAAAAACTGTGTCTTTTTCAAAAAACAAGACTTAGTTGTGCTTTTATAATAAATTATTATTATTTTTGTATGCTAAGAAACAAGACTACAATGAAAACAAGAACAATTCTATTTACATTGGCGCTGATGCTTAGCGCACTCACGATGAGTGCCGCCGTCCAGAGCACCGACTGGCGCGCCACAGTTGACCGGCTCATGGAGCAAGGCGAATTCAAGCAGGCCGAGAAACTCATGAAGTCGATGCCCAAGAAAGTGCGGCAGCAAAATGCCGTGACCATTGACTCGCTGTGCCAAATCATGGAGCGCATACGCAAGGACTTCAGAATCACTCCCGAAGAGGGTGTGAAGATGATTCGCGAAAAATATCCCGCTACCGATGCCCAGATTCAGCACTGGAAAGACACCCGCGCCCTCGAGGTGATGAACATCGACGGCAAGGAGTGGTGGTTCCGCAAGAGTGTGGGCAACCTGTGGCTGCTCGGCAAGGAATTCAAGCAGCAGAACGATGAAGACAATTATCAGTCGTTCCTCACTCGCCAGAAATACTTCCGTCAGGCCATGAAGAGCCCGGCCGATGCCTGCGGCACGCGCGACTGGCGTCATGTGAACATCACCTTCTACCTCGACGTGAATGCCGATGCCATTCCCGCCGGCGAGACGCTGCGCGTGTGGATGCCGTTCCCCTACGAGAACCTGCGGCAGAAGAACATCAAGCTTGAGGGCAGCAACCGGCCCGTGACTTTCAGCGAGCCCGAGTGCAAGCACCACACCGTGTATATGGAGGCCGTGACCGAGAAGGGCAAGCCCACCCACTTCGAGTACACCTTCTCCTATGATGTGGCCGAGCGTCACATCAGCCAGCAGGACCTGCTTGCCATGGTCGAGCCCTACAAGATGACCGACGAATATAAACTCTACACCTCGACCGAGCCTCCGCACATCATCATCACCGACAAGATGCGCAATCTGGCTCATGAAATCGTGGGCAAAGAGGAGAATCCTGTGCTGCAGGCCTCGATGATCTACGACTGGATTGTGTCGCGCTTCCCCTGGGCCGGCGCACGCGAATACAGCACGCTGACCAACATACCCGAATATGTGCTGCTCAACAACCACGGCGACTGCGGACAGGTGGGCCTGCTCTACATCACGCTGGTGCGCAGCCTGGGCATTCCCGCACGCTGGGAAAGCGGCTGGATGCTGCATCCCGACGAAATCAACTGGCACGACTGGGCCGAGACCTACTTTGAAGGCGTGGGCTGGGTGCCCACCGACCCGTCGTTTGGCCGCAGCGCTTATGGCACCGCCCTGAACGACTACTACAAGACCGGCATCGATGTTTACCGCATGGCCAGCAACGAGGCCGTGGGTCAGCAGTTGAGTCCCAAAAAGACCTTTATTCGCAGTGAGACCGTCGACTTCCAGCCCGGCGAAGTGGAATGGAAAGGCGGCAACCTCTACTACGACCACTGGAAATCGCATCTCGAAGTGAATGGTATAACCCCTCTTAACAACCTGATAAAACGATGAAACCGAGAACTCTTATCATTGCGTCGCTGCTCCTCGCTGTGAGCACCGCCTTTGCAGCCGTTGAACCCAACGATGTGCTCAAAGAACTGAAAAACAAGATAGCGCCCGACAAGCGCACCGCCGTGTGGAACGATGTGAAGGCTGTGGTCAAGAGCAACATGCTCACCATCGAAGGCACCGTGGGCACCACACAACAGAAGGAAGCCATTAACCGCGCCCTGACAGCCAAGGACATCACCAACTTCAAGAACAATGTGAAAGTGCTCGAAGAGGCCATACCCGATGCCCGCAAGTGGGCCCTGGTGAAGCTGTCGGTAGCGAGTCTGCGCTGCGAGGGCAAGCACAGCGGCGAAATGGCCACGCAGGCCGTGATGGGCACTCCCGTGAAAGTGCTCGAGAAGGACGATGACTGGTATCGCGTGCAGACGCCCGACCGCTACATTTCCTATGTGCCCGAGAGTTCGCTCACATTCATGAACGAGCCCACACTCAACGCCTGGAAGAAGGCACAGCGCTGCATCGTTACCGTCTATGACACCCGACTGGTGACCAAACCCGGCGGCGACGAGACCGTTACCGACCTGGTGCTGGGCTGCATCCTTGAATACAAGGGCGATGACGGCAAGTGGGCGCAACTCGCCACGCCCGACGGCCGCACCGGCTATGTGCAGACCAGCGAGATTCAGCCCTTGCGCGAGTGGGCCAAACAAAACTTTGACGTGGAACTCATCGAGAAGACCGCACGTCGCATGCTCGGCTCCGGATACCTGTGGGGCGGCACCTCGACCAAGGTGACCGACTGCTCGGGCCTGATGAAGATTTGCTACCTGGCCAACGGCATCATCCTGCAGCGCGACGCCTCGCAGCAGGCGCTCACCGGCCTCAAGTTCAACGACTGGCACCAGGCACAGACGGGCGATCTGCTCTTCTTTGGCAACGCCAAGACCAAGCGCGTGACCCACGTGGGCATGTACCTGCGCGACGGCAAGTACATTCACTGCTCGGGCCAGGTGAAAATCAACAGCCTTGAGCCCAGCGACCCCACCTACCTCTACTCGCCCCTGTCGTGCAGCCGCATCAACGGGCAGATAGGCAAGGAGGGCATCATCTACATGCGCAACCACCCGTGGTTCTTCTGAGCCGCTTTTATTATTTGACTATTAATAACATACAATTTATATAAAAACAAGTACAATGGACCGAAGAAAATTCTTAGTGGGTGCCGGAATGGGGCTGATAGCAGCCGCTGCACCCATCTCTCTGTCGGCCGCCGGCAATGCCACGCGCAAAGTGGCAAAAACGGGCCGACTCAACCTCTCGTTTTTCCCCTATGAGTTGAAACTGCGCCACGCCTTTAACCTGGCCCGCTACAGCCGCACCACCACCCCCGATGTGCAGGTGCAGCTCGAATATGACGGCATCATTGGCTACGGCGAGGCATCGATGCCCCCCTACCTGGGCGAGTCGGTCGAGAGTGTGACCAAGTTCCTGAGCAGCCTCGACCTCACGCAGTTCAACGACCCCTTCAAGATTGAGGACATCCTGACCTATGTGGACAATGTGGCACCCAACAACCGTGCTGCCAAAGCCAGTATCGACATCGCCCTACACGACCTGCTCGGCAAGATTATGGGCCAGCCCTGGTACAAGATTTGGGGCTATAGCCCCGAGAAGACGCCCGTAACCAGTTTCACCATTGGCATCGACGAAGAGAAAGTCGTACGCCAGAAGGTTGAAGAGGCCCGTCCCTACAAACTCATCAAGGTGAAGATGGGTCTTGACAAAGACCAGGAGACCATCAACATCATTCGCGAGATGATGCCCGATGTGCCCATCTGCGTGGATGTGAACCAAGGCTGGAACAGCAAGGAACACGCTCTGGAGATGTGCCACTGGCTCAACGAGCGCAACTGCGTGTTTGTGGAGCAGCCCTTCGACAAGACCTGGATTGACGAGACCGCCTGGCTGCGCGAACGCTCGCCGCTGCCCATCATTGCCGACGAGGCCTTCCAGCGTCTGGCCGATGTGGTGCGCTTCAAAGGCGTGTATGACGGCATCAACATCAAGCTCATGAAGAGCACCGGCCTGCATGAAGCCCACAAGATGGTGACGCTGGCCCGCGCGCTCGACATGAAGGTGATGATTGGCTGTATGACCGAGACTTCGTGCGCCGTGACTGCTGCCGCCAACCTCTCGCCAGTGGTTGACTTTGCCGACCTCGACGGTAACCTGCTCATTGCCAACGACCGCTTCGAGGGCATGACAGTGGAGAACGGCAAAATCACTCTGCACGACCGTCCCGGACTGGGCATCATCCCCATTCCCGGCTTATAAAAAACACTTACATCTCATAGCGATTGCCCGATGCTCATCGTCGGGCAACCGCTTTCAACTCTATAGTTCATTTCTATGAAAAGACCTTATCTCGGCCTCTGGGCTTTGCTTGTTATCGCTTTTATCGCATTCACTGCCCTGTCGTTTAACGGCGATGTGGCAGAACAGCTGGGGCTGAAAACCGGCTCGTTCGAGCAGACCCTCACGGCTCAAAACGTGAAAAACAAAAAGAAGACCGCCGTCAAGAGCAAGGCTGCCGCCGCCAAAGAGAACCGGCGCAAGACCGGCGTGATGGACACCACCAACAAGACCATCCTGTTTATTGGCGACTCGATGCTCGAAGGCCTCGGTCCTCGCCTTGCCGCCTATGCCAAGGAAAACGGCCACAAGCTCTACTACGTGATCTGGTACAGCTCCACCAGCGAGGTGTGGGGCCGCACCACCAAACTCAAGGAATACATCAAGCAGTTCAAGCCCGACTATGTGTTCATCTGCCTGGGCTCCAACGAGCTGTTTGTGCGCAACATCCAGGAGCAGCGGCAGAAGTATGTCGATAACATCATCTCGCAGATTGGCAACCT
>JAEEVB010000209.1 GCA_016287065.1 Muribaculaceae bacterium | reverse complement strand
CAAGTTGGTCAATGCCGACGGCTTTATCCGACGCCTGAGCAACGGCTATCACACTATTCTCAGCGGCAGTGGCAGCAATCTGAGTCAAGGTGAGCGACAGTTGCTTGCCATTGCTCGTGCCGCCGTCGCCGACCCGCCTGTGCTCATCCTTGACGAAGCAACATCGTCGATCGATACCCGCACCGAGCGCATTGTGCAGAAAGGTATGGACTCGCTCATGAAGGGCCGCACCACCTTTGTCATCGCACACCGCCTCTCTACCGTGCGCAATGCCGATTGCATCATCGTGCTCGACCACGGACGCATCATTGAGCAGGGCAGTCACGACGAACTCCTTGCCCTCAAAGGCAAATACTACCAGCTCTACACGGGCCACGACATATAATGCCACTTTCTGACATCCCGTTCACTGCATAGGCCATTAAGTGACACTTCATGTAAACACTTCATTGGCAAATCTTGCTTTTTGAAAAATAATGTGTATCTTTGTTGACCATTTTGGACAATAGAATGGCCAACATGAAGAACACACTTGAATGATAAGCCTATGCCTCTATCTATCAGTCATAACTACTCACTGCGCCAGCACAACACCTTCGGACTTGATGTCAAGGCCGAACGCTTCGTTGCCTATGACACTGTCGACGAACTCATCACGGTTCTTGCCGACATCCACAATGAAAAACAACGCATTTTGCACATCGGTCATGGAAGCAACCTGCTGTTTACAAAGGATTTCAAGGGCACCATCTTGCATTCCAACATCAAATTTATTGACATTCTTTCCCATCATCAAGACGATGTAATGGTCCGCATTGGAGCCGGCGTCACATGGGATGACTTTTGTGCTGCCATGGCTCGCAACGGATATTATGGCCCCGAGAACCTCTCGCACATTCCGGGCGAGGTAGGTGCTGCGGCAATCCAGAATATTGGTGCCTATGGGGTTGAGGTCGTATCCATCATTCACAAGGTTGAAACCATCGAAATTTCGACCGGCAAGCCTCGCGTGTTTCAAGCGTCAGAGTGCCAGTATGGCTATCGCGACAGCATTTTCAAGAATCAACTCCAAGGGCAATACATTGTCACGGCAGTCGTCTTTTGCCTGTCCTCTGTCCCGAAGTGCCACCTTGACTATGGACAATTGCAAGATTTGCAGTCATCAGCAGCCACGCCTTCGCCACAGGTCATACGCGACGCTGTCATCGCCATTCGTCGTTCCAAGCTTCCCGAACCCCAAGACCTTGGCAGTGCCGGCAGCTTTTTTAAGAATCCCGTTGTACCTGTCGAAGTTTATCAGCGCATCGCTATCTCCTATCCCGCAGTTCCTCATTTTGACATCAATGAAGACTCTGTAAAGATTCCCGCTGCATGGCTCATCGACCAGTGCGGATTGAAGGGCAAAGAACTGGGAGGAGCCGCTGTCTACGAGCGCCAGCCGCTGATTTTGGTCAATAAACACAACGCCAAGCCCAACGACATCATTGCTCTTGCCGACCATGTAAAGCAATGTGTCTATAACAAATTTAACATCACACTGAACCCCGAAGTCAATTATATCTAAACCATCAAAAACAACCAACATGGCATCTTTTTTAGTTGAGGGAAACCATCCACTACACGGTGAAATCACACCTCAAGGTGCAAAGAACGAGGCGCTGCAAGTGATTTGCGCCACCCTGCTAACTACCGACGAAGTCGTCATCGACAACATACCCGATATTCTCGACGTGAACAACCTTATCCACCTGCTCTCCGACATGGGTGTAAGAGTTCATCGCCTGAGCGAACATTGCTACAGTTTCAAGGCAGAGCATATCGACGCCAACTTCTTACAAAGCAAGGATTTCATGGAACAGTGCAACAAACTGCGCGGTTCGGTCATGCTCATAGCGCCATTGCTCACTCGACTCGGTTCGATACTCTACGCCAACCCGGGTGGCGACAAGATCGGACGGCGCAGGCTCGACACACATTTCCGCGGACTCAGCAATTTAGGCGCCACATTCACTTTCGATAAAGATTTGAAAGCTTATAGATTCCAGACCAAAGACCGCCTCATTGGCACCTACATGCTCCTCGACGAGGCATCAGTAACCGGCACAGCCAACATCATCATGGCGGCCGTCATGGCCCGAGGCACAACCACCATCTACAACGCTGCCTGCGAACCCTATATCCAGCAACTCTGCAGGATGCTCAACAGCATGGGAGCACGAATTTCGGGCATTGCATCTAACCTGCTCACCATTGAGGGCGTCGACAGCCTGCATGGTGCACATCACCGCATTCTTCCCGACATGATCGAGGTGGGCAGTTTCATAGGCATGGCAGCCATGACCGGCAGTGAACTCACCATCAAAAATGTGTCGTGGGACAATCTCGGCATTATCCCCGACAGTTTCCGCCGCCTGGGCTTGCGGCTCGAGAAACGGGGCGACGACATGTTCATACCACACCAAGATCATTACGAGATAGAGTCATTTATGGACGGCTCCATTCTCACACTTGCCGATGCCATCTGGCCCGGACTCACGCCCGACCTGCTCAGCGTTCTGCTCGTTGTTGCCACACAGGCCAAGGGCAGCATCCTCATCCACCAGAAGATGTTTGAAAGTCGCCTCTTCTTTGTCGACAAACTCATCGACATGGGGGCTCAAATCATTCTTTGCGATCCGCATCGTGCCGTTGTCATCGGACATGACCACCGCATCCACCTGCGTGCCAACAACATGGTGTCGCCCGACATTCGTGCCGGCATTGCCATGCTCATTGCTGCCATGAGTGCCGATGGAACAAGCCGCATTGGGCATGTTGAGCAGATTGACCGCGGTTACTCCTCGATCGACAGCCGCCTCAATGCCATAGGAGCCAAAATCACACGCATCCCGTAATGCGCTATTCAGGCAACGGCATCTAAAAAACTCCATCGCAAGTCTAATCTTTTTTATAAAATAAGGTGGTTTTATCCCAAAAAGTAGTAACTTTGCGGGCAGTTTAACTAATTCACACATAAACATGAACAAAATCGTTTCGAAAGAACAATTTTCTGAGAAAGTCACTAAACTGGTGGTCGAAGCTCCGCTCATCGCTAAAGCGCGCCGAGCTGGCCATTTTGTCATTGTGCGTTGCGGCGAAAAGGGCGAACGCATTCCCCTCACCATCGCCGACAGCGATCCCGTCGCTGGCACCATCACCTTAGTTATTCAAGCAGTGGGCGACTCTACCAAGAAGATTTGCGCCCTCAACCCAGGCGATGCCCTCACCGATGTGGTAGGTCCCCTCGGACAGGCAACCCACATCGAGAACTACGGCACTGTGCTGTGCTGCGGTGGCGGCGTAGGCGTTGCTCCCCTGCTCCCCATCATCCGTGCCATGAAGGCTGCCGGCAACCGCGTAGTGAGCGTGCTGGCTGGTCGCAGCAAGGATCTCATCATTCTTGAAGATGAGGTGCGCAGCTCGAGCGACGATGTCATCATCATGACCGACGATGGCAGCTACGGCAAGCAAGGCCTTGTTACCGCTGGTGTCGAGGAAGTCATCAAGCGCGAGAAGGTTGACTATTGTGTCACCATTGGCCCAGCCATCATGATGAAGTTTGTGGCTAAACTCACCAAGGAATACAATGTGCCCACCGAGGCTTCGCTCAACGCAATCATGGTCGACGGCACCGGCATGTGCGGTGCTTGCCGTGTGAGCGTGGGTGGCAAGACCCGTTTCGTGTGCGTTGAGGGTCCTGAATTCGATGCTCACCAGATCGACTTCGACGAACTCATGATGCGCCTGCGTGGAGCGCAATAACTCTTCATTTTTTCTTTCATCTTTTTAATTGAATTATCAAAATGGAAAACAACGATATCAATGCTGCTCGCAATGAGCAATGGAGAGTGGAATTGCGTAATAGCAAGTCGCCCAAGGAGCGCACCTCCATCGAACGCGTCGAGATGCCTCAACTCGACCCCGCCTACCGCATCACCTGCAACGAAGAGGTGAACCAAGGCATCAGTGCCGAACAGGCCATGCGTGAGGCTACCCGTTGCCTCGACTGCGCAAACCCGCAGTGCGTCACCGGATGCCCCGTCAACATCAACATCCCTAAATTCATCAAAAACATCGAGCGTGGCAACTTTGCCGAGGCTGCCGCTACCCTCAAGGAAACCAGTTCGCTGCCAGCAGTTTGCGGTCGCGTCTGCCCACAGGAAAAGCAGTGCGAGAGCAAGTGCATCCACCTCAAGATGAAACACCCCGCAGTGGCAATCGGTTACCTCGAGCGCTTTGCCGCCGACTGGCAGCGCAACAATGCCGACAGCATGCCGGCTCCTCAAGTGGCTCCCAAGAATGGCATCAAGGTGGCTGTCATCGGTAGCGGTCCTTCAGGACTCTCATTTGCCGGCGATATGATCAAGCGCGGCTACGATGTCACAGTCTTTGAGGCACTCCACGAGATTGGTGGCGTGCTCAAGTAT
>JAEEVB010000208.1 GCA_016287065.1 Muribaculaceae bacterium | reverse complement strand
CGTTGGCCTGCTTGCGCAGCACGGTCTCGATTCCTTGTGCCGGTTCGGGGAGATAAGAGGGCATTTTAATGGAAAGTACATTACAACGCGGCAAAGGTACTGATTAATTGAGAGAACTGCAAGGATTTTTTGTTTTTTTTCTAGATTTTCTAGAGAGGCTAGATTTTCTAGAGAGGCTAGATTCTATAGAGAGGGGAGAGGGGAGAGGGTGAAATTGTGTCACCAGGAGCCGCCGCCACCGAATGAGCCGCCGCCAAAACCGCCCCACCCTTCGTCCACCCCTACTACGCGGACGTGCCAAGGCACCCTGACACAAGGGCAAGAAATTAGACAGAAAGACACAAGCTTCGCGTGATTCGCGGTTAAATGGCTACCGGCGCTTGCTGCTGGACTTGCCGCGGCCCTTGCCGCTGCGGCCGTGTTTGCCTCCACCTTGTTCCACCTCGCGGCGGGTGCTGTTGCCGCGGCGGCCTTGCTTCTGGCGGCGCGAGGCGCTAGTGCCCTCATGCTCGGCACGGCGCTTCTCGTCGCGCGACAGGCGGGCGAGCACGCCAGCGTTCTCTTCGGTGATGGGTTCGCGGTCGATGCGGTGCGTGCCAGCGGGATGGTTCTTGTCAACGACCACAAAGTCGAGTTGCTTCTTGATGAGGTCGGCACGTGCCACCTGAATGGTGATGGGGTCGCCCAGCTGGTAGGTATGGCGGCTGCGGCGGCCACGCACCAGGTAGTTGCGCTCGTCATACTCGTAGAAGTCGTCGTCCAGTTCGCGGATGGGTACCATACCCTCGCAGTGGGTCTCGTCGACCTCGACATACAGACCCCACTCGGTCACGCCGCTGATGTGGCCCGTAAACACCTCGCCCAGACGGTCGCCCATGAATTCCACCTCCTTATACTTGATCGAGGCGCGCTCGGCCTGTGCAGCCAGGGCCTCCTGGCTGCTGCAGTGCTGGCACTCCTCCTCCAACTGCTCCAGGTTGACACTGCGGCTGCCCTTGGCAGCATAGCGGTCGAGCAGACGGTGCACCATCATGTCGGGATAACGGCGGATGGGAGAGGTGAAGTGGGTGTAATAGTCAAACGCCAGGCCGTAGTGCCCGATGTTGGTGGCAGAGTAGACTGCCTTGGCCATCGAACGGATGGCTAGGATGGCGAGCAGTTGCTCCTCGGGCTTGCCTGCGGCTTTCTCCAGCATGCGGTTGATGCTCTTGTTGATGTCCCTGGTGCTACCAGTAGTCTTGATCTTGTAGCCAAAGTGGGCTGCCACCTCGGCAAAGTTGCCCAACTTCTCGGCATCGGGGCTCTCGTGCACACGATAGACAAACGCCTTGGCCTTCTTGCTAGCAGGCACCTTGCCAATGTGAGCGGCGACGGTGCGGTTGGCGAGCAGCATGAACTCCTCGATGAGCTTGTTTGACTCCTTGGCGATGTGGGGATGCACGGCGATGGGATGGCCTTGCTCGTCAATCTCAAACTTCATTTCCTCACGGTTGAACGCCACCGAGCCGCCCTCCTCAAAGCGACGTTCGCGCAGTTGCTTTGCCAGCTCGTTCAGCGTGAGGATTTCCTCCTTCAGGTCGCCCTCGCCGGTCTCGATGATCTGTTGCGCCTCCTCGTAGTCAAAGCGGCGTATGCTGCGTGTGACCGTGTGGCAAATCTGGTATTTCTTCACCTTGGCATCGGGTGTCATCTCGAAGATGACCGAGTGTGTCAGCTTGTCCTCATCGGGCCGAAGCGAGCAGATGTAGTTGCTCAGGCGCTCGGGCAGCATGGGGATGGTGCGGTCCACCAGATAGACCGACGTGGCGCGCTCGTGGCCCTCGCGGTCGATGACGGTGTTGGGCGTGACGTATTGCGTGACGTCGGCGATGTGCACACCCACCTCCCAGTTGCCGTTGGGCAAGCGCTGGATGGACAGGGCGTCGTCAAAGTCCTTGGCATCGGCGGGGTCGATGGTGAATGTGGGTACCCCGCGCATGTCACGACGGCGCGCTACTTCCTCATCGGTGATGCCAGGCTCCAGGCGATTGGCGACACGCTCGACGTTTTCGGGATACTTGTAGGGCAGGCCAAACTCAGCCAGGATGGCGTGAATCTCGGCATTATTCTCGCCCGCGCGACCCAGCACGTCGACTACCTCACCGATGGGGCTGTTGGCATCCTGCGGCCACTCGATGATGCGTGTCACCACCTTGTCGCCCGTCTTGCCGCCTCCCAGTTTGTCCAGCGGAATAAAGATGTCGGTGGCAAGAAATTTGCTGTCTACTATCAGATGTGCAAAATATTTCTTGACTTGCAGGGTGCCGATGAATACTTGCTCTTTGCGCTCGAGTATCTTGAGCACCTCGGCTTCGGGTTCCAAGCCCATGCGTGCCGCGCTGATGTGAACTTGCACGCGATCACCGTTCAGGGCGTGCATTGAGTTGCGCTCGGCGACGTTGATGGGCTTGCCATCCTCGGCGCCGATGTCTACGCTGTTCTTTCCGTTGCTGCGGCGGATGAATACGCCCTCGGCGACCATCGAACGCCCGGCGGCACGATAGCGGCCCACGCCTTCCTCGACCAGAAAGCCGTCAACGGCCAGCTGCTCCAGAATCTCGACAATGATGGCACGGTGCTTGGGCGACTTGGCGCCTACGGCAGCACTTACTTGCTTGTAGTTGAACGCCGCGCCGTCCTCCTCGTTAAAGAAGGCGATGACGCGGTCTTGATACTCACGGCGCTCCTGCTTGAGCGAGTTCAGTTTATCTCTTTTAGCCATAATAATTTAGATAAATTTGGCTGCGTTTCGGCAGTGCTCGAGCAAGCTCAGCAATGCGCTCAACTTGCTCAAATTTTCAAGGTTTGTACTAAACAATCCCCAAAGTTACGCTTTTTGTACCAAATAAACGCAAAATGATGTCCATTTTTTTCCAAAAAACAAAAAATAATGCTACCTTTGTCCGGTAAATAATACTCAACAAGTTTTTTTTAGAGCAAAATTATATGAAAGCAACAAAATTGATTCTTTGGGCAGTGATGGCGGTGATGGCCGTCGCTTGCCAAGCCAATGAGAGCAAGAACGCTGAAGCAGCCGAGGCTGCACCTCAAGAGGCACCCGCCGCATCGCAGAAGACCGAGGCCGCTGTGCGTCAGCGCGTCGAGGCGATGAAGCTGGTCGAGTATAAAGACCAAGACCAGATTTTGACAAAAGGTCTGATGAAGGAGATCGCCCATGCCCACAGCATCTTCAACATCAGCGAGAGCGACCTCTATGTGGGCTTTGAGTGGGCACCCGGCATCATGGATGTGTGTGGCGACAAGGAGCCTGAGATAAAGATCGACAAGGTCAGTGTGATAGACGAGAACCGCGCCTTTGTCGATATGCTCTATCTCGACAAGCCTTGCTATGAGCTACCCTATCAGTTGTCGCTATTATGGGAAGATGGCGCCTGGAAGATTGATGATGTAGCCTATGGTGAGCAGCAAGAAGAGGGCTGGGGCACCCTGCGCGACCAGTGCTACACATACTACAATATAATGGTCGAGAGCTACAAGAACGACCTCGCTCAGGACGTCTTCGAGAACATTCTCTCGTGGGAGCCCAGCGAGGAGAACTACAACGACCCGAGCACCATTTACTACAACAATCCCAAGGAAATAAAGAGCCTAATTGAACAAATCAAGAACAGTCACGAGTTGTTCAAGCAGAACCCGGGCTACAAACCTGAGATGGGCAAGAAAATCGACGAAATGATTGCCCGCGTCAAGAAACACCTGTAGGTCAATGCACAATGCACAATGCACAATGGGCTTCGCCAAACGGCGAAGCCCATTTCTATTCTCGGTTCATAAATCCACTTGGAACGCCGCCGAAGCGTTCAAGGTGGGTATGCTCTCAATACGGTATCGCCTTCTTCCTTCTGACTTAACAATTTGAATCCATTCTTCTTGTAGAATGGTATATCGTTTAAGTCACTGTCTCCGCAGTCAAAACCCTCTATTTCAAATTCGGGCGTAAGCGCAATTACTCTCATTAGCTATAAACAGAAAGTAATCATTTTTTTGGCCTCTTTTACTCGCTCTTGAAACTCTTTGCGGCGCGCCTCGCGTTCCTCTTTACTGCGAGCTTCTACTTCCTCCATGTCATGGACAAAACGTTCAGCATCTTCACCCGTAAGTATTGGGGTTTCTTTAATTGGTCGTGCCATCATTAATACTTTTAGTCAGTTATTACAATGCAAAGGCAATCTTTTAGTCTCACATATAAGCAATTATTGTGCCATTATTTTGAAAATGTTATTTCAGATTAGTCCACACGTCCATCGCTGCTTTTATTGATTTGTGCGTCGCGGAATGAAGTGCTCACGCTGTTGAATGTGTAACGGAGGGTGAACTTAACGCCTCGTGTGTCATACCTGTTGCGTTGCCACTGTTTGATATTTGAGAAGTCAATGCTCCAACGTGGTGTTACAGCCTCTCCGATTAGGTCGGTCAATTCAATGGCA
>JAEEVB010000207.1 GCA_016287065.1 Muribaculaceae bacterium | reverse complement strand
CTCTATAAGTCATGCTTTCAGGACTTTATGGGTCCGGAGCACCTGATTAGTGACCGTGCGGCGGTGGAGGCGTATCTGGACCGCGAACTCGCCACGCCCATCGAGGGGATGGCAGTGCTGCCCTACTACGAGCCTTGCGGGCCCGAGGGACGGCATGTGCGGGTGAACCTGAGCGCCGTGCAGCAGGGCGTGGTGAGCAAGGAAGCGCTGCTCGACGCGTTTGTGCGCAGCGCCAATGCAGGTCACCCCACAGTGAAGGCGTGGCAAAAGCGGTGGAGCAAGATGGTGCGCAACATCGACCACATGCAGCTCGGTCTGCCCTACCAGGCGCAAGACCGCGCGCTCATCGACAGCGTGCTGCGTGCGGGCCAATATGCCCTGAGCCACTCGCCCGAGTACCGCAACGCCTACCAGCCCCACTACCGCATCGTGGAGCGCGGCATATTTGACCGCGAGATGAAGGCGAAACTCGACCAAGCTACTGAATTACAAACCATAAAACTGAAAGAGATGCAACACAACATGCAAGAAGTGCAGGCCTACCTCAAGGAGTGTGGAGCCTTCTATATCGCCACGACCGACGGCGACCAGCCACGGGTGCGACCCTTTGGCGTATCGGAGATCATTGACGGCCGACTCTACATCATGACCGGCAAAGTGAAGGATGTGTACAAGCAGATGGCCGCCAACGGCAAGTTTGAGATTTGCGCCCTGAAGCCCAGCGGCAGCGAGTGGATGCGCCTGAGCGGCACGCTGGTGCCCGACGAGACGCTCGCCACGAAGGAGGAGTTCCTGAACCGCAACCCGGGCCTGAAGCGCATGTATAGCGCCGACGACGGCAATATGGCGATACTCTACATCACCCACGCCACCGCCCGCTTTTGCTCGTTTGCCACCCCCGAGCGCCAGGTGAGCTTCTAAATGCGAGGCAGGACCTCGCAGTTGAGGGTTGAGAGAGGCGAATTTTCGATTATTCGAGCATTCGAACATTCGAACATTCGATGTTTTATCGCGGAAGTGCTTGCTATTTGACTATTTCACTATTTTACTGCTTTACTATTTTACTATTTCACTATTAACTAACTAGTTATGATTGACGAGATTATTGCATATAACAGGGAGTTTGTGGACCGTAAGGGCTACGAACAGTATGTGACCGACAAATATCCCAACAAGAAGCTGGCGGTGCTCACCTGCATGGACACCCGCCTGACCGAGCTGCTGCCCGCCGCGCTGGGGCTGAAGAACGGCGACGCCAAAATCATCAAGAATGCCGGCGGACTGGTGATCTCGCCCTTCGACTCGGCGATGCGCAGTCTGGTGGTGGCGGTGTATGAGCTGGGCGTGGAAGAAATCATGGTGGTGGCACACTCGAGCTGCGGCGCCTGCCACATGAGCTTCGACCACTTCCACCACGAGATGAATGCCCGCGGCGTGACCGACGCGACGCTCGACACCGTGCGCAAGTGCGGCATCGACCTGAACCACTGGCTCGAGGGCTTCCACGACCCCGTTGACTCGGTGCGCAACACCGTGGAGACCATCAAGACCCACCCGCTGATGCCCGCCGGCATGACGGTGCGCGGCTTCATCATCGACTCGGTGACAGGCGCCCTCGACGAGGTGCCCTGCTGAGCCATTTAGAGGAGAAACCGGCACGACCGCACGACTGCGAGCCTGCCGTGCGCCCACAAGAGAAGACAAAACGAAGAGGGAAGTCACACAGAGATGACTCCCCTCTCTCATTTTTACCGTAGGTTGTTGAATCCCAGAGAGGTTACTTGGTGAGGATGTTGATAAGGTCGGCCACGCCCTCGGTAGCCTTCTTGGCGATGACGTGCACGCGGCTGGGCACGGCTGCCGGGCGCGGGTCGATGTAGTAGATCTCGGCGCTGGCAGGGGCATACTGGAGCAGCGCGGCAGCGGGATAGACCACCAGCGAGGTGCCGATGACCACAAAGATGTCGGCCTTCTGGGTGAGCTGCACGGCAGGCTCGAAGTTGGGCACCGCCTCGCCAAAGAACACGATGTGGGGACGCACAGCGTCGCCATAGGGGTCACGCGTATCGACAGTGGTGGTCAAGCCCTTGTCGGTGAGCTGGTCGCAGGGCAGCTGATACACACGGTCGGCACGTCGCATGGAGCGCACCTTCATCAACTCACCATGCAGGTGCAGCACATTCTTGGAGCCGGCACGCTCGTGGAGGTCGTCGACATTCTGGGTGATTACCTGCACGTTGAAGTATTTCTCGAGCTCGACCAGGCCCCGGTGCGCATCGTTGGGCATCACCCCCTCGGCCATCTTGGTGCGCAGGTTGCTGTAGAACTGGTGAATGAGCACGGGATCGGCTTCAAACCCCTCGGCGCTGGCCACCTGCATGACGGGATAGTTGTCCCACAGGCCTCCCGCATCGCGATAGGTCATCATTCCACTCTCGGCGCTGATGCCAGCACCCGTCGAAATCACCAAATTTTTCTTTTTCACGTCCATAGCAGTAGAATTTTTGTAATTAGTCAACAAATTTAATCTTTTTTATTCAAAAAGTCAAGGCTATAAATATAAATAACTATAACTTTGCACCGATTTTTAAAGTACAGTAATAACAGACGACGTTAAAACGAATTTGCAGCGATGAAAAAATGCATGATACTGCTGACGATTGCCGTATTGGCACTCAGTTCACAAGCACAAGAAAATCAAAACAATAATACAGAAATGGACAAATTAAGCTATGCACTGGGCCTGAGCATGGGCCAGAACTTCAAGGGTAGCGGTGTGGCCAAGCTGAACATCGACGACTTTGCCGATGGGCTTCGCGCCGTGTACAACGACACTGAGAAAAAAATGAGTTATGACGAAGCCAAGCAGGTGGTGACCGAATTCTTCACCAACCTGGAGGCCGAAGCCCGCAACAACAACGAGCGTCTGGGCAAGGAATTCCTTGAGCAGAACGCCAAGCAAGAGGGCGTGAAGGTGACCGCCAGCGGCCTGCAGTACCAAGTGGTGACCGAAGGCACCGGACCGAAACCCGGACCTAACGACGTGGTTACCGTGCACTACACCGGTCGACTGATTGACGGCACCGTGTTCGACAGTTCGGTAGAACGCGGCGAACCCGCCACCTTTGCCGTGGGTCAGGTGATTCCCGGCTGGGTAGAAGGATTGCAGATGATGAACGAAGGCTCGGCATGGCGCCTGTTCATTCCGGCCGAACTCGCCTACGGCTCTCGCGGCACGGGCCCCATCCAGCCCAACTCGACGCTCATCTTCGATGTGCAACTCATCAAAGTGACTAAAAAACAATAACACACATAACATCAAAACACAATCACTCACACAACAATGAAAAAAATCTTTTCAATCGCTTTAGCAGCTGTGCTCGTTAGCTCGATGCTCTTCAGCTGCAACAAGAAGGGTGGTCAAGGCACCACTCCGCTCGAAGACTCTATAGCTCAACTCTTTGGTCAGGGATTCGGTACCTTCATCAAGCAACAGGCAACCGAAGGCCCTCAGGCCACTAAAGATTTTGACGCCAACGCATTCCTCAAAGGCTTGAAGATTGTGCTCGAGTGCGACACCTCGGACGTTGAATTCCTGAACGGTCTGCAGGCAGGCCAGCAAATCTTCGGCCAGATCATGCAAATCGGCATGCAGGAAGGCGTGACCCTCGACAAGGATCTTGTTTACAAGAACATCGAGAAGGTGCTGACCTCGAAGGAGAAAGTGAACCCTGCCGACTTGCAGAAGCTTGGCAAGGAAATGGAAGCCATGATTGAGGTGGCTCGCAAGCAGACACTCGCCCGCACCCTGAAAGAGGGCAACGACTACATTGCCGAACAGCTGAAGGCCGACAAGGAACTGAAGCAGACCAAGAGCGGACTGGTGTATAAGATCACGAAGAAAGGCAACGGCGTGAACTTCAAGCAAGACGACGACGTGATGGTGAAGTACAAAGGCACACACATCGACGGCTCGGTATTTGACGAGGCTCAGAAGGCTACCCCCATGGTGGTGTCGGATGGCCAACTCATTGCTGGCTTTGTTGAAATCCTGAAACTCATGAGCCCGGGCGCCAAGGCCCACGTGATCATCCCCGCCAAGCTCGCTTATGGCGAAATGGGCAGCATCGATCGCATGAGCGGCACACGCAGCATCAAGGGTAACGAGACACTCGTCTTCGACATCGAGACCGGAAATCTTGCCACCGAAGCCGACCTGAAAGCTACGAAACACAGCATCGAAGCTTACAACCAGGGCCGTTAATGCCCAACATCAACGCATAAGGAGAGGGTGCCAATCACACCCTCTCCGTTATTCATCAACCCACAATTGAAACATTATGAAGACTATCACATTTCTCAGTTTTCTTGCTGGCGCATCGCTCTTTATGGCAAGTTGCGGCAACAGCAACAAGGTGGACGAGAAAGCCGCTCAGGAACTGAACGCGCAAATCGACGCCATGAACCAGGCAGGTCAAAAAGTGGCTCAGGAGAATGCGCAGAAGGGCGCAAAATACAT
>JAEEVB010000206.1 GCA_016287065.1 Muribaculaceae bacterium | reverse complement strand
CTTTGGCGGCGACTACGTAGCCATGAAGCAATATCTGGCAAGTGGCCAACCCATCGAGGGCAAGGTGAAGTTCATCATTGGCTATAGCGGATGGGAGGCCAAGCAGCTGGAGAGCGAGATTGAGCGGCACGACTGGGCGGTGCTCAAGCGCATGACGGCTCCCGAAGTAATGGCGCCTCTTGAGGAGGAACTATGGCAGCAGGCTGTGGCGCACTTCGGCGACAAATACCAGCTCTGGAAAAACTGGCCTCGCGACATCCATCAAAACTAATGAGGGTTTAGGGTTTAGTGTGCCAGAAAGGCTAGCTCAGCTAGTGCGGCTAGAACGGCTAGAACGGCTAGTCCGGCTAGAACTGCTATTACTCTAGAAATCCCTGCCATCAAAGCAGGTGCTGCAGCAAGATGGCATCGTGATAGGTTGTGCCACGTTTCACCCATGCATTGAGCGTGCCTACCTCGCGGTAGCCCTCGCTCCTGAACAGGGCCAGGCAATCGGTGCTTGTGGCGAGAATCTTCACATAAATCTGCTTCATGCCAATGTGACCGGCGGCATAGCCCTCTATGAGATGCAGGGCATGGCGGCCATAACCCTTGCCACGATGCTCGGTAGCAATGTAGAGGCCCAACTCGGCACGATTGTTGAGCGGGTCGAAGTTCATCAGGTCGAGCAAGCCCACAGCCTCGCCAGTAGCGGTAAGAGTCACCACAAACCGCACCTGTTGGCTCGCATAGATGTCGCCCGTGTAGCTCTCAAGATACTGCCACAGCATCTGGCGCGAGTAAGGCGCCAGCGTGTCGGTCACCGCCCACAGGTCGGTGTCGTTTTCCCACCGGTAGAGCAAGTCAAGGTCAGTGGGTTCAATGGCACGCAAGGTCACTATGGGGTTGCTGAGCAGTTTTTCCATGGGTTATTGCATTTTGGGTGAAATAATGAGCTGGTTCTCGTCGCTAAAGATGTGGAAGGTGAGTCCCTTGCGCGACTCACGGGCAATCGTGGCCACAATCTGCGAGTAGGTGTAACACTGGTTGTCGATGAGCACCCGGGCCTTGCCGGTAGCCGGAATCTCGCTCGCATAATGGGGAATGCCCGCCTGCGCAGCTACCTGGGCTGCACGGTTGCTCATGATGACCCACTGATTCGAGTCGTCGCTCCTGCCCTTGAGGCAGAACACCTTCTTAAGCAGCCGCTTGGCAATGGCGAGCGACTGGCGCACCCACACGCCCAGCTTGACGAACGGATAAGCCAACACCCTGAATCGCGGGAAGTGCTTGCGGTAGAAAATGAGCATCGCGTTATAGAACACACGCACATATTGCAGCGAGTCCTTCTTGGTGCTCTCGCCCTTGTAGTGAATGATGTCGACGGGCAGATACCAGTTCTCATAGCCTGCCTGCACCATGCGATAAGACAGGTCGATGTCCTCGCCATACATGAAGAAGTCCTCGTCGAAGCCCTTCATCTCTCGCAATACACTGGTTCGGCAGAACATATAGGCACCGGCAAGAATGTCGACAGCGTGCGGCTCATGCTCGTCGAGATAGCGCAGGTGATACTTGGCAAAAAGCCGCGACTTAGGGAACAGTTTCGACAGACCGAAAATCTTGCAGAACGAGACCCATGGCGATGGAAATGCTCGCTTCGACTCGGGCAGGAAATGGCCGTCACCATCAATCATGTGCACACCTATAGCCCCGCACTTGGGGTGGCTGCGCATCCAGGCCAGCGGTTCCTGCAGGCTGCGGGTGGTGATGATGGTGTCGGGATTAAGGATCAAGGTGAATTCGCCCTGCGCCATGTCGATGCCTTGGTTGTTGGCCTTGGCAAAACCAGTATTGGTCTTGTTTTCCACAAATTTCACATCCGGGAAACGGGGCTTGACGTAGGCCATGGTGTCGTCGGGCGAATTATTGTCGACCACGATAATCTCGCCGTCGATACCTTCCAGTGCCTCCTGAGCGGCTCTGATGGTCTGCTCCAGGAAGTACTTCACGCGGTAGCTCACTATGATAATCGAGAGGTCCAATTCTGTCAGTTTTGCAAGGGTTATTATCCGGGTTATAAACACCTTAATATTATATAACGTGGCAATCCCCATATTATTGCCCCAATCGGCAAAAAAAGTTTGTTATACACACAAAACCCGCTATCCCACAATCCTCTTATAATAATCACACAAAGGGGCTACACACAAAGCCGCGCGGTGAAGCGCGCGGTTTTTTATTTTTCAAGACGTCGACCCTATTCGTCGATAAATACCTCTACACCAAACTTGTCTCTAAAGTCGGTTTTAACATTCATGTTAGTATCGAAATCGGTGAGAATAAATGGTTTTATCCCATATCTTGAAATATAAGATATTCCGAAATTGACGATAAGCCCATGATGAATTCTCATGAGTCTCATATAAGTGAGAAGCTGCCTCACATAAGACGTTTCCATTTTCTTAGTTGCTTTCAACTCTATAATAATGTCATCATCAACAATTAGGTCAGCTACAAGTTCAAGACCCAGAGGATGCCCCTTGTAGAATGTGGGAATGGCGACCTGCTGTTTCACATCAAATCCCGATGCCTTCAACTCCTGAACAAAGGCCAATTCATAGTATTTCTCGATTAAAAAAGGGCCCAAGTTTTGTTCAACAGTGATGGCTGCTCCTCTTATCTTGTAAAAGATGGCAAGCCTTTCTTTTTCGTCAATGAATCTGTGCATTTTATTTATAAATTTATTGTGTTTACAAAAATACTAAAAAAACGCATTATTACAATATGCATTGATAAAAGAACCGGCGTAAGCCGGCTTTGCGTGCCACCTGCTTTGTGAGATTAAAAAAACGTCGTCCTTGCAACCTTATGTCATTATGTTCTTATGTCTAAATATCTTTTGTTCTTCTGTCTAAACCCCTGTCCCTGTCACCCTCGCCCGCTTTGCAAAAAGAACCGGCGCCAGCTAGATTTGCTCCCGTTCGGTCGCGAGCACTTCGTGGTTGCGTGCCACCTGCTTTGCGAGAGAATTATTACAGAGAGAAACCGGCAAAAAAAGTTTGGGATGGCTTTCACAGCCACCCCAAACGAGAGGATAAACAATATGTTAAGAAACTGTATTCCTCCTTTTTACGATTTCAAAGCATCATCATGAGATGACACCAAGAATGATGTTCACAAGTGTAGTCACGTCAGTAACATTGATCTTGCCGTCGCCGTTAATGTCGCCACGCTCAAAGTCTTTATTGATAACTTCAAGAATCATGTTAATGAGTGTAGTAACGTCGGTCACGTTCACCTTGCCGTCGCCGTTCACGTCGCCACGAAGAGGAGTGTCACCGCTCACGTCGCCCTGAGTGAAGTGATAAGTGAGTTCAGCACCTGTAACGAAGAACTTCACGGTGCACTCGCGACCCTTCACGCCCTCGGGCAGGGGCTCGGCAACTGCGCTCACCAGCACTTGGCCAGTAAACTCTTCCTCGCCACTGTCATCGGCTTCATAAGAATCTTCGGTCTCGATAGTCAACCATTCGGGAACATCTTCGCCATCTTCGGTTGTAATCGACCAGTCGGCGCCTTCAACCCATGAGAATATGTTAATGGCGTCGGTGTGTTCAGTCTGACCCTGGACAGTATAGTCTCTCTGGAAAGAACCACCCTCGACGGGGAATTCATATTCACCTGTTTCGGCAGTGTAGTTGAAGACCATGAAAGGCATCTCAACTTCGACCATGATACCGAAACCAACCTTCATCTCACCACTGGTGAAGAAGTTGTTCAGACCCTCATACTGGTAGTAGGGCTCTTCGAGCAGATAAGGCTCGTCGTTTTCGTCATAGTCATAGTATTTGAAGCGCTTGATGAATGCCATTTCGCCAAAGCCTTCGGGAATCTCGTCGGTGGTAATCATACCCGAGAAGTCGATCATGTTGTTGTCGGCAGTAAGCAGGGCTCCTTCGTCACTAACGCTGTGCTCGCCATTGAAACCCGTGATCTCGATGAGAATTGCATCGTCGATGTGCAAGGGATCTTCGTAAACGAGGTCACCATCCTGAGAAACGATGGGGAAGATGAGCCAAGTGTGAGCGGCCATAGCAGTATCGACCTCGATAGTAGAAGTGGAAAGCAGTTCCAGATCTTCTTCTTTAAGAACCGCATTGGTTTCACCATCATCAACATACTGAGGCTGGTCAACTTTGAGCCTATAGACGTTAGCTGTGAGTGTAGCAGGTTCTTCACCCACCTTCACCAGTGCGGGTTCTATTGCCACCGACTTGAGAGCATAGGGGTGTTCGGGTTTTTCAAACACCTGGCAGATACCATCGAAACCATTGTCGTTCTTGCCAAAGAACCAGCCATACTGGTTGCTACCATGGGCAGTAGCGCCACGATAATAAGTATAAGAATATTCCTCAGTCTCGCTGCGGATGATGGCCGGATGCGACATGCCAAAGATGCGATAGCCACCGGCAGCCCAAGAAGAAATGTTCTCAGCACTTACCATCGACATAGCTGAACCGTCGTTACGGGTATATTCC
>JAEEVB010000205.1 GCA_016287065.1 Muribaculaceae bacterium | reverse complement strand
CTTGCCAAGGAACTGCACGGCGAGGTGGGCGCATCGCGTGCCGCCGTCGATGCCGGTTGGGTCGACCATGACCGTCAGGTGGGCCAGACAGGTGTCACTGTGCACCCCAAGGTCTACATCGCTTGCGGCATCTCGGGTCAGATTCAGCACATCGCCGGCATGCAGGATGCAGGCATCATCATCTCGATCAACAACGACCCCGACGCACCCATCAACAAGATTGCCGACTATGTGATTGTGGGCACTGTTGAAGAAGTGGTTCCCAAACTCATCAAGTACTATAAGCAGAACAGCAAATAAAACCAAGAATTATGGCTAACTACTATACCGACCATCCCGAAATCGCGTTCCACCTCAACCACCCGCTCATGAAGCGCATTGTGGACCTCAAGGAACGCAACTATGAAGACAAGGACAAGTTCGACGACGCTCCCGTGAACTACGACGACGCCATCGAGAACTATAAGCGCATCCTCGACATCTGCGGCGATGTGGCTGCCAACATACTTGAGCCCAACTCTGAGGCTGTGGACCAGGAAGGTCCCCACTTGGAGAACGGCCGCATGATTTATGCCAGCAAGACCTTCGAGAACATCGACGCCACCCGCAAGGCTGGCCTTCACGGCGTTTCGATGCCTCGCCGCTATGGCGGTCTCAACCTGCCTAACACCGTGTTCTCGATGCTCTCCGAGCTCATTGCAGCCGCCGATGCCGGTTTCCAGAACATCTGGTCGCTCCAGAGCTGTATCGACACGCTCTATGAATTTGGCAACGAAGAACAACGCCAGAAATTCATTCCCCGCGTGTGTGCAGGCGAGTCGATGTCGATGGACCTCACCGAGCCCGATGCCGGTAGCGACCTGCAGCGCGTTATGCTCAAGGCCACCCGCGACGAGGAGAACAACTGTTGGCGCCTGAACGGCGTGAAGCGCTTCATCACCAATGGCGACAGCGACATCCACCTGGTGCTCGCCCGCTCTGAGGAAGGCACCACCGACGGCCGCGGCCTTTCGATGTTCATCTACGACAAGCGCGATGGTGGCGTCGATGTGCGCCACATCGAGAACAAGCTGGGTATCCACGGCAGCCCCACCTGCGAGCTCGTTTACAAGAACGCACGCGCCGAACTGTGCGGCAGCACCCGCCTGGGCCTCATCAAGTATGTGATGGCGCTCATGAACGGTGCCCGCCTGGGTATCGCCGCCCAGAGTGTGGGCGTGGAACAGGAAGCCTACAACGAAGCACTTGCCTATGCTAAGGAACGTGCTCAGTTTGGCAAGAAGATTATTACCTTCCCCGCTGTCTACGACATGCTCTCGCGCATGAAAGCCAAACTCGATGCTGGCCGCTCACTGCTCTATCAGACTGCCCGCTATGTCGACATCTACAAGGCGCTCGAGGACATCGCCCGCGACCGCACCCTCACCCCCGAGGAGCGTCAGGAGATGAAGAAATATACCCGCCTGGCCGACGCCTTCACACCGCTCGCCAAGGGTATGAACTCGGAGTATGCCAACCAGAACGCCTACGACGCCATCTCGGTGCACGGCGGCAGCGGTTTCATCATGGAGTACAAGTGCCAGCGCCTGTATCGCGACGCCCGCATCTTCTCCATCTACGAGGGAACAACCCAGCTGCAGGTGGTGGCTGCCATCCGCTATGTGACCAACGGCACCTACCTCTCGATCATGCAAGAAATGCTGCAGAACGAGGTAGCCGAGGAGATGAAACCCCTCAAGGCACGCGTCGAAGGTCTGGTGAAGCTCTACGAGCAGGCACTTGCCAAGGTCAAGGAGGCTAACGACAACGATGTGCACGACTTCCTGGCCCGCCGCCTCTACAACATGACAGGCGACATCATGATGTCGCTGCTCATCATCGACGACGCAAGCCGCGCTCCCGAGCTGTTTGCCAAGAGTGCCAATGTGTATGTGCGCCATGCCGAGGAAGAGGTGCTCGGACACCACTGCTACATCATGCACTTCAACGCCAGCGACCTCGACGCCTTCCGTCCTGCCGAAATCGCACAGGCGCAAGAATAACCCACTGCTACCGCAGCACAACACACAAGAGAGGGCTTGCCAATGTGGCGAGCCCTCTTGCTTTTGTCAACTGGCAACAGTTTTTAGCCGATGTGGAGGATGACGTTGATGAGGGAGGTGACGTCGGAAACGTTCACTTTGCCGTCGCCATTCACGTCGGCCAGGAACTGGTCGGCAGGGATGATGCCTAATATCATGTTGACGAGAGTGGTCACATCGGTCACATTCACATTGCCGTCGCCATTCAAATCGCCAAAGACATACCTTATCCATGAGAAGTAACCTGGATCTGAACTGCCACCATCGATGTGGGCATAGGCTTTGTCGATATGATTCTCGTCATAAGTGGTGCCCATATTGCCCATAATGTTATAACAATCGCCAAACATATACTCCGATTTTTCGGTGGTCACCGCTGCGGTGCTCCATTTTCCGCCTACAAAGACGACGGCGAGATGCTCGCAAAACTCAAACATGCTACGCATATCAGTCACCTTGGCGGTGTTGAAACTGCTCAGGTCGAGCGTCCGCAGATTCTCACACAAATAGAACATGTGATACATCGAAGTGACATTAGACGTATTGAAGCTTCTCAAACTCAGATTCGTGAGACTGCTGCACTCATAGAACATCATTTTCATGTTAGTCACCTTGCTGGTGTTGAAACGGCTCAGATCGAGAGACTGGAGGCCGCTGCAAGCCGAAAACATGCTGCTCATGTCGGTAGCCTGGCTGGTGTTCAAATGGCTCACATCGAGGCTTTTCAACTCCCTGCACTCGTAGAACACACCGATGAAATCGGTCACTTTCGAAGTATTGAAATGGCTCAGATCTATGCTACTGAGTTTTTTGCAGTAGCCGAACATGAATCGCATCGTGGTCACATTATCGGTCTTGAGATAATTCAGACCTGTGATGCTGGTGAGTTTTCTCATCTCATAAAACCAGTAAGCGGTGCTGGTGGGGCGAGCCTGAGCAAACGACGGGTCGAATACAACACGCTCCACCTGATTGCAAGTGCCGTCACCATGCCAAGCAGGGCGTTCTAAATCTGAATTCAAGGCATAAGCGCCCGAGGGACGGGTTCCGTAATAAAAAGTGAGGGTAGCATTGCTGCTGGTGTAGATGGCATAGCCCTCGGCAGCCCATGCGGTCACACAGGCTGCCATCGCCACGATTATAAACAAGAGCTTTTTCATATCGCTGAATTTATATTGTTATTTCTCTGTTGCTAAGACCTTTGCTTTAGTCGTCAAGGTTGGTCTGCAGCCACACATCATAGACGGTTGCACCAGTTGAGTTCTCCATGGCAGTGCCACCATTGTAGGAATTAAGTTCACTGGCCATCACCTTGAGTGCTGAGCCAGAGCCTGTGTTCAGCACCATACCAATCATGCCGTTCTTCACATCGAATTTCGTTGGAGAGTATTCGCTTGGATAGGCAGTATAGGCTGCAGTCTGACTTGCGCCAAGCTGATAGGTGCGGATGCCACCACTGTAATAGAACTTGTTGCCTTCAAGAAGGAAGTTGCCCGGATTAATCAATGTTCCGCTGGAATTATAGTTTGTGCCACCCATTGATAATCCATTTTCACTCACTTGGCCCGTGTAGAGTTGCAATCCTCCCGATGCTGTATATCTCAGGAACACATTCTTGCCAAACGACCAGTAATAAGTATCATACTCACTGTCTCGTTCATAGAATCCAAAGGCATCAACATAGACCGACCCATCCTTGACAAACAATCGGTTAAGCAGATAGCGATTCCAATCCGTAACAAAGCAGCTATTGCTTGTTGTTAGTCTGGCAAAATAACCGGTGGCATCACCGAGAAATATATAAGGCTGGCCGAGCACTTCATCGTAGTTGCCGAAATTGGAATAAATACCCGCAAAATATAGGTTGCCGCTGTCATCGGTGACGAGGTCGTTGATAATCCGTGAATCAGCACAAAACAGGACAGACCTGTTTTTATAGATATCGGTGCTCACGATGCAGTTGAATTCGTCAGTATAATTCTCCCTGTGGGCAGTAGTGTAGTAAACATTATTGTTCTTGTCGACCCACATGTGAGGAATACCGGCTATGTAACGGGTGGCATTGGGTTTTGTATATCTACAATATATTTTTGAGGCACCGGTGAGGCCATCTTTATACACATTGAAGTATCCACCGCCATGAGCTCCTGTGGCCTTCAGAATCGCAGCTGTGCCTGAGTAATAGTCTGTATTGGAATTTGCCACATCCTTGCGCATCATCACATAGGCAGTGCTACCACGCACAATCACCTCGTTAGCGCTGGTATAATTATCTCGGCCACTCAGGTACATGCTCTTGTTCTCCCAGTTGCGCCACAAGATGGGTTTCTTGTCGCTGGTGGCACCAACAGCCCACACGGTGGGGTTCACCTTCACCTCGTAGACATAGGTGCAGTTGAGATTGTCCCTGGTTTTATACTTGATGGTGAGTGTGGTAGTACCCACCTTGTGGGCTACGACACTCACCTGGTCGT
>JAEEVB010000007.1 GCA_016287065.1 Muribaculaceae bacterium | reverse complement strand
CTCTTTGCAGGCAAAGTGCCCATTGAGCGCGCTGCCGCCTACTTCTACTACGAGAAGAGCAGCCACTATGCTGCCCTGCTGCACGACCTCAAGTACCGCAATCAGCCACAACTGGGGCGCTGGCTTGCCCGGCAGGCCGCCACACTCATGCAGCCATCGGGGTTATGGGACGGCATCGATGTGATTATCCCCGTACCCCTGCACATCACCAAACTTGCCAAACGCGGCTACAACCAGAGCCAATATATAGCCCAAGGCATTGCCGACGTGACCGGCATCCCCGTCAAGCCCTGGCTCAAAGCACGGCAAGCACACTCCTCGCAGACCATGAAAGACAGGTTTGAGCGCATGCAGAGCGCCCAAGGCTTGTATCTGCCCACCCGGCCTGCCACGACACAGCTTCAGGACAAGCACGTGCTCATCGTCGACGATGTGGTGACCACCGGAGCCACGCTGCTCTCGTGCGCCCAAGCGCTACACGACGCCATACCACACATCAAAATCACCCTATTCACGCTCGCTGCCGCCCGCCTGGAGTAATCGTCTCGCCATCTTCTTTTCATCACAACAACAAAAATCGCCTAAAATCATTGCAAACTATTTCTCATTGCAAGATTATTTCGTAATTTTGCACCATCACTATAAAAACTCATGTAACATGGAACAACTTGACCTTCTTTTAGCCGACAAGCTTCTCAAAATCAGTGCTATCAAACTCCAGCCCGAAAATCCCTTCGTATGGGCATCGGGATGGAACTCACCCATATACACCGACAACCGCGTCACCCTCTCCTACCCCAGCGTTAGAAATTTCATCAAGATTGAACTTTCGCGCATCATCGCCGAGAACTTTGGCGAGGCCGAGGTGGTGGCTGGCGTGGCTACCGGTGCCATCGCACAAGGTGCTCTCGTGGCCGACACGCTGGGACTGCCCTTTGTGTATGTGCGCTCAACCCCCAAGGATCACGGACTCGAAAACCTCATCGAGGGTAACATTAATCCGGGCCAGAAGGTGGTGATTGTCGAAGACCTCGTGTCGACCGGCAAGAGCAGCCTCAAGGCTGCCGAAGCCGTGCGCAATGCAGGCGGCGAAGTGGTGGGCATGGTAGCCATCTTCACCTATGAGTTCCCCGTGGCAGCACAGGCATTCAAGAAAGCCGGCATCAAGCTCATCACCATCAGCAACTACAGCGCAATGATTCAGGCTGCAGTCAAGACCAACTATGTGAAGCCCACCGATGTGGAGGCACTCGAGCAATGGCGCGAAGACCCTGCCAACTGGACTCCCGCTAAACGCCCTATTGACTAACTCTCAACAAAACAGAACAAATGGAGACTTACAAAAGCGATATCAACCGCATCAACTGCAACATAGACACCGTATTTGCCAAACTCTCTAACCCCTCCATCTTCCAGGAGCAAATCGAGAAGAACCTCGACCGTATGCCCGAGGATGCTCGCGAAAACATGAGCAAGGTGAAATTTGAAGAAGACGGCATCTCTATCGAGTCGCCTATGGGACCGCTCAAGATGGCGATTCTGGAAACTGTCGAACCCTCGAAAATCGTCTTTGGCGCTGCACAGTCGCCCGTGGCGTTCAACCTCATCATCAACCTCACCGAAGTCGACGAGGAGAATACCGATAGCGAGACGCAACTGCAGCTCGACCTCCCCATCATGCTCCGAGCCATGGTGGGCGGCAAACTCAAGGATGCTGCCAAGATGTTTGGCGAGATGCTCACCAAACTGCCTTACAACGAGCTCTAAAACACCATCTGGCGGGCTGTGCAAGCAGTGCACTGCCACATCACTGAAGAAAAAAATTTGGTGGGTATTTAAAAAATACCTACCTTTGCACCCGGGTTAGTCCTACACGGCCAGCTCCCTATGAATCCCCCAGGTCTTGACCGAAGCAAGGGTAGTAGGTTGTAGCGGCGCGATGTAGCACGCTAACCCTTTTTTTATATCCTTATCTAAAGTCCCAATCGCCCAAGCCTTATTTCAATTTAACTTCACGTATGGCATATTTTTCGGTTGATTTGTTATAAACTTCGCTTAAAACATCAATCATTGAAATTTATTTACTACCTTTATAGATAAGAATTTGTGTGTGTTTTTTTATAACTGCTCGCTTCGCGATATCATTAAACCCATGCTATTCCTCTATTTTTAAATAAATTAAGTCAAACTCAAATTAATTAATTGAGCTATGAAGAAGGCTTTTTTCACCTTGATGCTGATGCTCTTCGCTGCGATTGCTGTAAACGCCCAGAGCCTGACGGGCAAACAATGGTGCACAGTTCTTAACGACGAAGACGGCGAAGGCGTTGCTGTAGCCCTCACTTTTGAGAAAAATGGAACTTGCGAACTCGTTATTGCAGTCGAGCAGCAGATGAAAGAGGACGGTGTGCCCATCAACATTATTGGTGGAGTTACCGTTCCCGGCACATACAATCACAACGGCAAGGACCTGAATACCAAATTCAACCACGCCAAGGCCACGACTGAAATCGACTATGAAATCAAGGGCATGGATGCCAAAACCAAGGCTTTGATGGATAAGCAAATAAGGTCTGAGCTCAATTCCCTTAAGGGCGAACTGAAAAAAGAATTGCTCGGCGGCATGCCCAAGATGGACAACCTGAAGGTTGTTTCGCTCGAGAGCAAGAAACTCGTTGTCAAGAACGACGACAACCAGGAAATCCCATTCTACGCCGAATAACAATCAGTTTATCAAACATAACAAAGAGTGCGAGGCTCCATCGGTCCCGCACTCTTCTTTTTTTACGCAACAAAACTCCCAGCCAGATGCCTGACATTGAAATTATTTAGTACCTTTGCAATGCCTTGGAAGGAGACGCCGGAACAGTTCTGCAGCCCTCAAACAGGCAATCGGTTAATAATCAAATGAATTGGATTATATTGATTGTTGCAGGACTTTGTGAGGTTGGATTCACCTACTGCCTTGGTCGTGCAAAAACAGCCATCGGATTAGAGTGGTGGTTATGGATTGGCGGTTTCGTCGCTTTCACCCTTGCAAGCATGGGACTCTTGGCAAAGGCCATACAGACATTGCCTATAGGAACAGCCTATCCCGTATGGACCGGCATCGGAGCAGTGGGCACGGTGCTTGTAGGCATCATCTTCTTTCATGAACCGACAACATTCTGGAGAATGTTTTTTATCACCACGCTTATTGCCTCGGTAGTAGGCCTCAAACTCATTTCGTGATGACAGATTTTAAACCCATGCGCCGCAGCAGGCAGCAACTATCAACTGAAGAATGTGAGACCATCCTCAAACGGTGCACCTCGGGAACGCTTGCACTGGCAGGCCATGGCGGTTATCCCTATGCCGTGCCTCTGAGTTATGTTTACGCCAATGGGAGCATCTTCTTTCACTCGGCTCAGCAAGGTCATAAAATCGATGCCATCAAGCAAGACAACCACTGCTCGTTTTGCGTCGTCGATCAAGACCAAGTCAAGCCCGCCGAGTTTACCACCTATTTCAGAAGCGTCATCGTTTTCGGTCGCATCCAAATCATAGAGAATGATGACGAAAAACTGCAGGCCTTGCGGCTGTTGGGCCGACGATACTCACCCAACCACGAACAAGGGCTGCAACATGAGATTGACAAGTCGCTCGGCCATGTGCTCGTGTTGCGACTCGACATCGATCACATGACAGGCAAAGAGGCCATCGAACTGAGCAAAGCGAGAAACAGCTAATTTTTGTCATCATCCACAACAGCAGGGCCAAAGAATAGCGCACTCGTGAATTTTTTTATAACTTTGCAGTTAAATCATCAATTATCGCAATTATGGAAGTAATACAGAGTTTCACCATCGATCACACCCATTTGAAACCAGGCATCTATGTTTCGCGTGTAGACAAGGGGTTCACCACCTACGACTTGCGCATCACCGAGCCCAACAAAGAACCCGCAGTGGCGCCCGCTGCCATTCACAGCATCGAGCACCTGATGGCAACCTGGTTCCGCAACTCGGCGGCAAAAGATGATGTGGTCTATGTCGGACCCATGGGATGCCTCACCGGTATGTATGTGATCATGACGGGAAATTACAGTGTCGAAGACATGCGGCAACTCACCATCGAGTGTCTTGAGTGGATTCTAGCCCAAACCGAGGTGCCGGCAACCCGACCCGAGGCCTGCGGCAACTACCTGCTGCACGATCTACCCATGTGCAAGTGGGAATGCGAGCGATATCTCGACCGACTCAAAAACGATTTCCATAGCGAGTACACAAAACTGCAAATCACCCTCGACGACGGCAAGGTCTTTGCCGACGCATAACCTATTCATACTTGCGTTGAGAATCGCAACAGGCCCGGTTTAGGGCAACTTCAGCATATCCATCACCTCGGTGATGTCGCCGTCGTTGTCGGCAGGCTTTACGCCCAGCAGATAGGCCAATAGCGGATAGATGTCGACATTGCGGAACTTAGCTTCCTTCACATAGCCACGCTTGAAGTCGGGTCCCACGGCACGGAAGGCCACCAGCATGTCGCTTGCCGTGTGGTCGTAGCCGTGCGTGCCGCCCGGTTTCCACTTGCGGTTGTCGAACACCCATCCCACATCGGGCAGCACCACCACGTCGCCCACATTGGGATTGCTGCCATAGTGCAGATACTCGGGCACATCCTGCCGTTTCCACACGCGCAAATGGTCCACACCCTTCAGGGCGTTACAGATTGAGTCGACGTAGTCGTGCCGGTTGGCATAGACGAGTGCCGGGAAATCGTTGGTGATGCGCTCCACCCACTCGGGCTTCAGGTACTCGTGCGGGTAAATCATGCGCTCGGGATCGACCCACGTCATTCCGTGGTCGCCCAGTACAATCAGGTTCACATCGGCGGCGATGGGAAGTTGCTGAATGCGGCTCCACATCACCTGCAGCGTGCTGTCCATCTGCTCCATGGCACGGCGCGTGCGGGCACTCATGGGGCCATGATTATGCCCGCTGGCATCGGGTTCCTCAAAATAGGCCATGATGAGGTGCGGACGCTCCTGCTCGGGCAATTCAAGCAGCCGCAGTACCTCGTCGACCCGCTGAGGGAAAGTGAGCCGGTTTTGCTGATAATGATGCCAGTAGGTGGCATACTCGCCTTTGATGGGCACATCGCTGCCCACCCAATAGACGGTGGCAGTGGTCACACCCTGCCGCTTGGCGGTGAGCCAGATGGGGTCGCCGCCAAAGTATTGCGGGTCGTTGCGCATCTCATTATTGCCCAGCGAGAACACCTTGCCGTTGCGACGCACCTTGAACGTGTTGGCCACAATGCCGTGATGGTCGGGATAGAGGCCCGTGGCAAGCGTGTAGTGATTGGGAAAAGTCTTGCTCGGGAACGACGGCATCATCACCGCCTTCACCCCTTCGCGTGCCAACTGGTCGAAAAAAGGCACATCAAACGCCTCGGCATAGTCCCAACGCAGTCCGTCGAGGCTCACCACCACCGTGTAGGTATCACGCCCCGCACCATTCACATTCACCGCCGCCAGCGTCACCAGCAGCAACAGCACAATCTTCTTCTTCATCACGCAAATGTTTTGTTTCCCACAAATGTAAGCATTTCTCTCGACTTCTCAAAACATGACACAACAAGGGGCGGCCAAACGACCGCCCCTTGCTATTTCATTATATGGGTCTTCTATTGTATTAGAAGATGAGTTTCACGCCCACCTGCATGTGCCAGCGGCTCGAAATGTTGGCCTTGCTGGGCTCGGTGTAGTCGTTCCACTGATACTTGGCGCTGTACACGCCATTGGCATCACGGCTTGTGCCTGTGAACTTGAGAGGCGATACATTGTACACGCCGCTGTAGTTGGCACCCCACTTCTTGTTGAGCATGTTGGCGAAGTTGAGGATGTCGAGCGTGAGCATGATCTTGCTGCCGCGCTCGCGCAGGGCGAAGATCGACTCGGCAAAGTGCAGGTCAATCTGATGCTCGAAGGGAGCCACATTGCCGTTGCGCTCGGCATACTGGCCACGATGGTTCTTGGCATAGCTGTCGGTCGAGAGGAATTCCTCGAACATGGCGCGCTGTGCGTCGGGAGTCACCTCCACGGTCTCGCCGTTCACCTTGGTGTTATAAGAGGTGAACACCATGTTGGGAAGTTCTTCCTTCGTGGGCAGGTAGAGCATCGAGTTGCCGCGATAGCCGTCGCCGTTGTAGTCGGCATTCTCGCTCATCGTCAGACTGTAGCGCTGGCCGCTGGTGCCGTTGTAGGTTACCGACACGTTGGTCTGCAGCAGGCCGTTCAGGTACTTGGGCGAGGTGTAGGCCAAATTCACGAGCACGCGGTGAGGCTGGTCGAACGACGAGTAGGTCAGGCGCGGGTCGTTGGTATCGATGGCGTAGTTATACTTCCAGTTACTGTAGGCCACCGACGAGGTACCGTCGTAGACCGACTTAGAGCAGCCAAAGGTGTAAGATGCCAGGAAGTCAAGACCGAAGTTGAACTTCTTCTCGATGGTGGCAGTGAAGTTGTAAGAGTAACCCTTGTCAGTATTCTCGAGGTTCACGATCGAGTAGTATTTGTTATCTACCGAATAGAACGGGGCGGCACTTGCCGCTACACCCTTCACGGCAAAGATACTGCCGTTCTGGGTCAAGGCGAGATTCCTGAAGTAAGCCTGATTATAGGTCTTGCTGTAAAGTCCTTCGAGCGTCAGCTTCCAGTCATAGGGCAGAATCTGTTCCCAAGCCAGGTTGGCACGGAACACCTGCGGATAGCGGAAGCGGCGGCTCACCGTCACGATATCGGGCGTGGGAGCGGTACCCTTGCCCAGCGCATCGGCGAGCACTTGCGGATTGCTGGTCACCTCGGGAATGAGCGACGGATTGTTGATGGTTGTACCTGTCACCTCGATGCCGGTGTTGCTGAAGGCGTTGCTCAGCCACACAAAGGGCACGCGGCCAGTGAACAGACCGGCACCACCGCGAATGAGCGACTTGTGAGCATCGTCGACATACCAGCGGAAACCGAAGCGGGGCGATACCATGAGCTTGGTGCTCGGCATCTCGCCAACCTTCACGCCCAGATACTTGGCAGCGGCATAGGCGTTAAACTCCTCGTTCACCGTGGGGTCGCTGAACATCACGGGGATGTCGAAGCGCACACCATAGGTCAGCTGCAGGTTGCGGGTCGCTTCCCACTTGTCCTGCACATAAGCACCAAACTGGCCGGCCTTGATGACCGGTGTCCAGCGCAGATTGCCACCAGTCACGGTGGGGTCGGTGCACTTGAACACAAACTGAGTGGGGCTGAACGGGCCATACACAAAGTTGCCGGCGCCGTCGGTGAGCGGGTTGCCTGCCTCGTCGAGGGTGATACCGAATTCGCCCAGCGAGTTGAACACCCATTCACCATTCACAGCCTGGATAAACAGGTTGCGCATCTTGAAGATCTCGTTGTGCGTACCAAAAGTGAACGTGTGGCTACCCTTGTACCACGACAGGTTGTCTTCTACCATATAGATGTCCTGGTTCAGATAGTTGGCACCCGAACTGTATTCAGTTCCCAGGTTCACGGTGATGTTGCTGCGTGAGCCATCGCCCGAAGGCATGTTCTTCATCCAGAAGAGCGGGCCCTGATAAGGCACATCGCGATTGTCGCGCACGCGGGTATAGTTGGCACGAAACTCGTTGAACAGGCTGCGTCCGAAGTTAGAGTTCAACTCAGCCACAAAACTGTTGGTCACATTGTTGAAGCGATAGCTTGAGTTGTTGAAGTAGTAGCTCGTGTTACCAGCGCTCCACTTATCGTCGTAGGCGTTGCCCAACTGGTAACGCAGAGCCAGTTTATGGTTCTCGTTGATGTTCCAGTCGAGGCGTGCCAGCAATTCGAAAGCATTGCGTTTCACATCGCGCTGGTTGTACGATTCCTTAATGCCCGACAGCTGATAGTAGCGCTGCACGATGGCCTCGGCCACCAGCGGGTTCAGGAAGTCGGTCTTGCAACCGGGATAGTAACTGCCGGGATAGCTCTCGTTGTGGTTCTCAACGTTCACGAAGAAGAAGAGCTTGTCCTTCACGATGGGGCCGCTGATGTTACCACCTATGGTCAGGAAGTGCTGCGTGGTGAGCGGCTCCTTGGCATAGTTGTTCGACGCATTGTATTTTCCGTAGAAGTGCTGGTTGTTGAAGTAGGTGAAATAGGTAGCATGGAAATCGTTGTTACCCTGCTTGGTGATGGCATTGATACCACCGCCCGTGAAACCGCCCTGGCGCACATCAAACGGTGCAATCACCACCTGAATCTCCTGGATAGCATCCATCGATATGGGGTTAGCGCTTGCCTGGCCACCATTGGTGCCACTCGAGGCAAGACCGAACACGTCGTTCTGCACCGAACCGTCGATCTGGAAGCTGTTGTAGCGGTTGTTGCTGCCGGCAAACGAGATGCCGCCAATCTTCGAACGGTTAGCCATAGGCATGTTCTTCACCACATCGTACACGTTGCGTTCAATTGTGGCAGCCTCGGCTATCTTCACTTCGCTGAAGTTGCGCGATGCACCAGCCTGCTGCTCACGGCCCTTGGCGGTCACTACCACCTCACTGAGCGCGCGGGCATCGGTCATCATGTTCACGGTGAGCTGATAGGTGTTACCCAACTGCAGATACACATCGTTGTAAACGCTGGGCTGATAGCCCACATACGATACCTCTACCGTGTAGGGGCCACCCGTACGCATACCCTGAATGGTAAAGCGGCCGTCGATGTTCGACACGGCATTGTACTTGGTGCCCGACGGCGTGTGCACTGCACTCACCGTGGCGCCTACCATCTCTTCATTGTTCTCGTCGACAACCACGCCAGCCAGCGACGACGTGGTTATCTGCGCATTCATTCCCAGTGCCATCATCAGCGCTGCAAACAACACGCAAAACTTGATTTTTTTTGCCATAGAAATTGTGATTTAATCTAGATTATTTTCTATTGCAAAGTTAGGTATTAATTCCCTTATATTCCTACCAAATCTATTATTTAACCAAATTAACAATCAAAAGTTAAAATCACACCAAACCTCATCAAAAACCCGAATGCTCGAACACTCGAATATTCGATTATTCGAATGCTCGATTACTCGAAAACCCGCTAACTGATAACTGAACCCTACTTGTCCAGGTCAACCAGCTCATAGTCGCAGCTGCCCAGCCCTATCTGTTCGGCATAGTCCACTATGTAGGTGCCATGCTGGCGGTTGATGCGGGCAATGAGCGGTTTCTCGTCGTCACCTGCGGCAGCCTTGTGGTTAAACACCAGATCGAGGCAGGCCTTGTCGAGTGCCACGGGGTCGGTCGAGGCCAAGATGCCCATATCCTTGAGCATGGGTGCGTCGGGGCTACCGTCGCAGTCGCAGTCCACGCTCATGTTGTTCATCACGTCGATATACACGATATTACCCTCGCCAAAGTAGTTGTGCACCGCCTGTGCTGCGGCTGCCATACTCTCCAGAAAATCGTCTTGAGTGGGGCCGGCTGCAAGATATTCGGGACTCCATGCCTTGCTGGCGTCGGCAGTCTTGCCAGCGCTGTGAATGTAGGCCTTGCCGGCGGTCGATGCCACGCCAATCGAGGCATTCTTGAGCACGCCACCAAAGCCGCCCATCGCATGACCCTTGAAGTGAGCCAGGTTAATCATGAAATTGTAGTGGCCCAGATGGTCGCCTACAATGTCGTAGTTCAAGTGTTTGCGGTCCTTCACGGGAATGCGCACCTCGCCAAACTCGTCCATGATGTCGACGGCAAAACGGCTGTCAAAACCATGTTCGTGAATCGTCTGCCAGTGCTTTTTGATGTCCTGCCGGCTACCGCCATAGGCAGTATTGCACTCCACAATGGTGCCGTTCACCTTGTCCACCAGGTTGGCAATGAGTTCGGGTTTCAGATAGTGATTGTTGCCAGCCTCGCCAGTGCTGATTTTCACAGCCACGCGGCCATGAGCCTGCACGCCCAGCGCTTCATAGATTTTCACGAGCGACTCGGGGCTGATGTTGCGGGTGAAATACACTTTCGATTGCGCCACTGCGCACAGGGCCGTCAACGCCACGGCCAGGGTCAACATGATCTTTTTCATAGTCGCAGATGTTTTTTGTTTTTGCAAATATAGCAATTATTTCCTTTTCATCCAACAACCTACCTCTTTCTTCATTATAAATCCTGCACTTATTCAGCTAAACTCCATAAACGGTGTCATGCGGGCATTTTTGAGACCTAAAACTTGGTCACATCATCAGTAATTGCTATTTTTGTGACTAAAAATTGCCAAAACGGCATTTTCATGACTTAAAAGACTAAGAAACTCGAAATAAACATAGCAGCCACATGAACAAAAACTGCCATCTCACCCACCCCAGAATCATCTATCTTGCCTTGCTCATTGTGGCAGGCATCGTGTTCTTCATCTTCAACCTCGGCACCACCCTCAAGGGCGATGACCTCGAGTTTCTCTATACCACTTCAGGCGAAGGGCTCAAAAAGGTGCAGTCGCTGCCCGAGTGCCTCAACGCCATCGCCAACCAGTATCATGAGACCAACGGACGCATGGCCAACTTCCTGGCACGCCTGCTATGCTGCATGGTCGACAAGAGCATTTTCAACATCATCAACGCCCTCGTGTTCATGCTGTTCCTGCACGTCATCACACGCTGGATTGCACACAAGAACTCGCCATTCGTGCTTGCCCTCACCCTGCTCTTTGTGCTCGTGCTCATCCCGTTCCCGGGCGAGACCATGCTCTGGATAACCGGTGCGACCAATTATATGTGGAACGTCGCCTTCACCCTGGCCCTGCTATTATTTGTCAGGCACAGGACCGACAAACCGCTCACGTGGAAAGAAGGCATCTTGCTGGTGCCTGCTGCCATCATCACCGGGCAAATGGGCGAAATCGTGACGCTACCCACCCTCGCCGCCATGTTTTTCTACATCATTCTCAACAAGCGGTATAACGATGCGCGCCTGTGGCTCGTACTGGTTGCTTACGCTGTGGGCGTAGCGCTCATTCTCGTCACACCAGCCCTCTGGAACCGCGCGAGCAACGAGCTTCACGGCGGCTCGCCACTCGTCATGATTATAGGCACTGCCCGACGCTATGCCGCCTTCATCGTTCCGGCTCTCGCCATCGTGGCGCTGGTAATTGTTCCTTTCTTTAAAAGACCTTTTAAGGCCCACTTCAGCAACATAATCGTGCTCTCCTTCATTTTCTCTACCCTCTTCCTCATTGCGCTCAACGACCCGCGCAAGGACCGCCTCTACTTCTATGCCGCCATACTGGCATTCATCATACTGGCAAGCTACCTCTACCAGTGGCTGCGCAACAGGCACAAGTTGCTCGCCATAGGCACTGCACTGCTCACGCTGGTGTGCATCTACCCCGCCTTCAAGGCCAACAGCGCCATTCGCAGCTACCTCGCCTTCCACAACCAGGTGGAGCACGACATCAATGCCACCGGTCCCGACTGCGTGCTGCGCACCTACCAGTTCCCACAGAACCGTTGGGTGGCGGTGGCTCACTACGACAGCGAGAGTTTCTCCACCTACAACCACATCTACCGCCTCTACTACAACAAAAAGCAGATACTTTTCTTGCGCGACGAGGCATTCGAGCAATACCAGAAGGCCAACTTCCTCGAGGGTGCCGAGCCAGCACGCATCACCTCGTCGGCCCCCGACATCATCGACAAGCTCTATGTGATTCCCCGTGGCAGTTTCTCTATCATCCCCATCAAGCCAGAGAACGTGCTGAACGGTGCCATGTTCTTGAAATTTGACCTTCGTCCTGGCGACAATCGCCTCACCCGCGGCACTGCCAAGCAATATGCCTTACAAGGCTCGCTCAAAGAACACAATCGTTTGAGTTTCTATCATTTAACACACCAAGGCAACACTTATCTCATGATTCCCGCGGTAGAAGACGACGTGAGCACCCTTTCCATTCCCGTGAACAAAGATGGCAAGGCTACCCAAGTCACCATTCAATGCAACATCGACTCGATCAAATAACATCACTGCCATCACTATGGACAACAACGACATACACAACTTCGAGCACATCTTCATAGGCATCGACCCGGGCACCAACGTCATGGGCTACGGCATACTGGGCGTGAACGGCAAGAAGCCCTCGCTCATTGCCATGGGCGTGCTCAAGTTGAGCCGTATGGACGACCACTATATGAGACTGCACCGCATCTTCGAACGCGTCACGGGCCTCATCAACCAGTATCTGCCCGACGAGATGGCCATCGAGGCACCTTTCTATGGCAAGAACGTGCAGTCGATGCTCAAACTGGGCCGCGCGCAAGGTGTGGCCATGGCAGCGGCACTCAACCACGAGGTGCCCATCGCCGAGTATGAGCCACGCAAAATCAAGCAGGCTATCACCGGCAACGGCGCCGCCAGCAAGGAACAGGTGGCCAGCATGCTGCAGCACATACTCAAAATCGACCAGAGCGAGATGCCCGACTTCCTCGACGCCACCGACGCACTCGCCGCCGCACTCTGTCACTTCTACGAGCGACAGAAACCCGAGTTCGCCCGCGGTCCCCAGTCCTGGAAGGCCTTCATCGCCCAGCATCCCGACAAGGTCAAGGGCCTCTAGCCCACTCCCCTAAAGTCCTGCAGAAACCACAACAAAGGCACATCTCGGCATAGGGAGATGTGCCTTTTTCATAAATTATCTAATCACTCAAACTGAAAACTCGAATGTTCGATTATTCGATTGCTCGAATGCTCGAGAACTCAATCGCTCGAAAACTCGATTATTCGAGAACTAAAGCTTTCAGTTCTCATCTATTCTCACCACCTAGCCGTGAGTCCGCTCAAGTAGTCCTTGACGGTCTTGTCGGGCAGCTGTCCGATAAACTCAGCCAGCATCTTCTTGTCGTGGCCACCTTCAGTGAACAGTCCCTTCAGCTGCTCCACAATCACATTCTCTTCGTTGCGATGATTGTAAACCCACATCAGCACGGTCTCGGGATTGCTTTTATAGTAATCCTCCAGCACCATTTGAACAGCGGGGGCCATCTCTTCGTCAAAGGTAGCTTTGCCTTGCTTCTTGATCAGTTCGTTAGCCTTCTCATTCAGGAGGTCCACACGACCGGGGTCGCCAATCGGCAGCATGCTCAGTTTCCAGATGGTGTTTTCAATATCCTTCGGGTCACAATTAGGAGCAACTGTTCCTTCGCGCTTCACTTCCTTCTCTTCAATGAGTTTCATGTGTCCCTTGTCGTCGATGGCGAAGCGGCGCACCGTCTGCAACTGCCACTTCAGGTTGGTCAACTCGCTGGGACGGCCCTCTTCGTCGACCGTCCAGCTGCCCTCCCTGTCGGTCTGCTCAATGGTCATTTCATTGGGTTTGTCAAACCTCAGCTTGATGTCGGTCGCCTGCGCGGTGCCTGGAGTAGAAGCGTCGGGCCAGTCAACAACCACAAAGCCCTCCATGTCGCCCAATTGCATCATGTCTGTCAGCTTGCCGTCCTTGTCATAGATGCCCAGCATTTCTTCGCTCGAGTCGTCACCCGTCTGCACGCTGAACAGCAGCATCGTATAGCCGCCAGGCAGTGCACGGGCGCTCACCAGGTCGTACCAGTCCTCCAGCATTTCACGGGGCTCCGTGCGTGCCATGGGCACCAAGGCTAGCACCTGGTCCACTGTGAGTGTCTTAATATCGTTGTAATCTACGTTGTCGTTCGGGTCGCCCAGAGTGTGAATATTGCTCACACCCACACCCAGTTTCTCAAGGAAACCCAGGTCGGCCTTCTCGGCCACAGCCTGCGACTCAGCGCCGGCACTGTTTTTCGTAGCTGCCTTACTGCATGCCACCAGCGGCATCATAGCGACAACCGCCATCCATAAAATCTTTTTCATTTTCATAGTCATATAGGTTTATTTTTCACTGGAGACCCAGTATAATGTTGATAATCAAGGTCACATCCAGCACATCCACCTTATCGTCGCCATTCACGTTGGCATTGTTGTAGTTGAACGGGTTGGGGTTCTTGTTCAGGATGTGGTTGATCACCGTGGTCACATCGTTCACATCCACCTTGCTGTCTTCGTTGGCATCACCTGGCTTGCTGACCACCACCGGCTCCCAGCCGGCATAGAGCGTCATGTCGCCTGGCACTACTGTGTTGAAATCCCACTGGTTGGTGCAGGCAGCATCGGTGTACCAGCCAGTGAAGTTGTAGCCCTCTGCCGTTGGTGCTGTGGGCTCGGTAGCCTTGTCCTGGTTGCTCCACTCGATATTCTGTGGGTCGGGAGCTGTGCCCTGGCCGTTGGCATCGAAAGTCACAGTGCAGTGCCAGTGGGCTTGGAAGTCATCGGCAACATAGTCGTTCCAATTTTCCGCTCTCGTCATGTCGTGGTTCCATTGCTCATCGGTGCCGTCGAAGTAGAGGTTGTGCAAACTTCCACAGTTTCGGAATGCTCCATTCGCAATTTTTGTCACGCTCGATGGCAGATACACCGTGTTGAGCTTGGTACAGCCATTGAAACCCAACTGCCCGATAATCCTCACACCAGAATTGATCTGCAACGTTTCAAGGCTGGTGTATTCCTGGAATTTATACGCTGCGATGGTGTCAACATGCTCTATTGTGAGGAGCTTAACTATCGTCTTATCCCAGTTATAGGTGGTGATGAGTTGAGCACCGGGATTGGTTTCCCAGCTGTTGTTAGCGCAATCAATTTTCAGATGATTGTTCTCCAGTGTCCAGTAGAGGTTATTATGTTTCGTCACAGTGTCTCCGCCGCACCAGCCACAATACCACGAAGAAGTTTTGTCTCTCACATACAAATTAGGCGAATACATGTACATATTTGGGTTCCAGTCCGATAATGGGCCAACGTAACTAACAACACAATTGCTACTGATATTGGCAAATGCATCATCTCCTATTTGCACAGCAGAGCCCAAATAGACCGCTGACAAATGGTTGCATTCTTCGAACGCATGACCTCTGATCTCGGTAACACCAGGCAAACTTATTGTTTCAATGGCTGTGCGCGAGAATCCATATCCTGGGATAACTGTCATCGAATTTGGAGTCATGTCATTGCCAGAATTAATATGAGGATCAACATAAAGGGCATTAACATGTTTAAACTTTGAGCAATTCTGCATCGACGGCATCCAATCAATAACAGTATTGTTATAGAAATTCATCGTCTCCAGGTTTGTGAAGCCGCTGAAGGTCATGCCAGAGAAGCCTAATACCGTTGCCCCGTCGATGGTGAGGGGGATGGTGACCGACGTCCTTTTGTCCTTGGGGCCAGCATATCCGTTGATGTAACACTCGGTGCCTGTAGTGTTCATAAAAGGAGTAAATCCTTTCAATGTCGAGTTAGTGTGCATGTAGATATAATCCCCTCCGGCGCCATAGTTAAGGTCGCAGGCTATCGTGGTATCGTTCTGGCACACGGCCCCTTCGGCAGTGGCGTTGAATGTGATGGAAGTCACGGCGGTGGAGCGGTAAGCCTTGTCATCGTCCTTGGCAAAGTATAGGTGGATATAGGCACTGCCGGCGCCGCAATGGCTGTTCAGGTCACCCTTGTTGTCCTTGAAATAATCGCTGCCATCACAGGGTACAAGGCTATAGTTGAGGCCATCATCAATGAAAGTGGGTATAACATTTCCAGAACTAGATTGCAAAAGGTAGAAGTCGGTGACAAATGCACCGGCATCGAGGTTGTCGCTGCTTGCCGACTTGTAGAGAAGGTAGATGTAGTCGCTGCCCGAGCCGCAACCGGCGTTCAAGTCTTGGTCGATGACCGTCCAGCCCTGACGCGTGTAGGTATCCTTCAGATTGTTGACTACACTTTGTGAGCCGCCTATCACCATCACATCGGTGATATAGTCCTCGGCCCACACATTTACACTGGCAATCAGTGCCAACAGGAGAAGTAATATCTTTTTCATAATAGTATGGTTTTTAAGTTAGCTACCAGGTTTCAGTTGTCAGGTTTCAGTTGTCAGGTTCTCTGAGATTTTCTCTAATCTTTCAACCCGCAACTCTCAACCTAATCCCAGGATCAGGTTAATAATCAAGGTCACATCCATCACATCCACCGTGTCATCGCCGTTCACATTGGCGTTGGCGTAGCTGAACGGGTTCGGATTCTTGCCCAGGATGTAGTTGATGGTGGTGGTCACATCGTTCACATCCACCGCACCGTCGCCATTGGCATCACCTGGCTTCAGTTCGCGCCAGCCGGCATAGAGTGTCATGTCGCCTGGTATTGCATCGTTGAAATTCCATGGTGTAGTGCATGCGGCATCGGTGTACCAGCCAGTGAACTCATAGCCATTGGCCGTTGGGGCAGTGGGCTCATCCAGCTTGTCCTCGTTACTCCACAGGATGGATACTGGGTCTGGTGCTGTGCCGTGCCCGTTGCGATCGAAGGTCACCATGCAGTGCCAGTGCACTTTGAAACTGCTTGCCACACCTTGGTTCCAATTATTTCCTTTTGCCACAGAGTCATTCCACTGTTTTCCAGTGCCGTCGAAGTAAATATCAGCCAAGGATTTACAATTGTAAAAAGCTAAAGATTTTATGCTGTCCAAACACGACGGAAGATATACTTTCTCCAGTTTGTAGCAATCTGTGAAAGCACTCTCCAATATTTGCCTAAGACCAGATTTCACATCCACAACAGTAAGATTTGGATACCACTGGAATAGACATATTGATATATTGTCAACATGCTCCAGGGTGAGAGTCTGAACTGAATCTCTCTCCCAGTACAGGGACTCAATGTGTTGCTCCTCGGGACAGATGTCCCAGATGTCGGTAGCACAGTTTATTTTCAGATGATTATTCTGCATCGTCCAGTAAAGATGATTGTTGCTTGTTACTGCATCCCCGCCACACCAGCCGCATGACCAGCTATTGTTTGGACCATTGACAACCAACATCGGTGAATACATATACATCATTGGATTCCAGTCTTCAATAGACCCGGGATATGACACACTGCATCGTGATTTGATATTGGAAAAAGCATCATATTCGATAAGGACAGGTGATTTCATGAAAGTGACTGATGACAGACTGTCGCATCCTGAAAAAACATCGGTGCCAACACTTGTGACAGACTGAAATGTTATTTCCTCAATGGCCGTGCCAGCAAAAGCATACCCCGGAATACTTGTCATTGAAGGTGGAGTTATGTCAGTAAGCTCATCCGCTGCTCTAGCTATGTTGACATGCTTGAACTTGGAGCAGCCTTGCACCGACGGCATCTGGGTAATTGAAGTGCCTTGGCCGAAAGCCATTGTTTCAAGATTTGTGAACCCATTGAAGACTGTGTTAGTTATGCCAATCACCGTAGCACCGTCGATGGTGAAGGGTATGATTAAATATTTATAAATTGTCTTGGGTCCGTCAAAGCCGTTGATATAACACTCATTGCCTGCATAGTTCTTTGTGATTGTCCATCCCTGTGCCTTGTCGGCATGCATGTAGATATAGTCACCGCCGGCACCGGTGTTCAGGTCATAGCCCGTAGTGGCGCCAGCGACGGGCACGCCGCCGGCCTGCGTGTCGTTGAAGGCAATGGATTTGACTGCGATGTAGTCTGTACCGGCTCTACTATATTCCTTGGTATAGTAGAGATGGATGGTGGCGCTGCTGGAGCCGCAATGGCTGTTCAGGTCGCCCTTGTTGTTCTTGAAATAGTCGCTGCCATCAAAGGGCACAAGGTGATAGGTGCGAGTATTATTTGAGAAAACGTCGGGAATTGTGCCGGTTGCTGTGCTGATTGCGAAGTCGGTGATAAAGGCACCGGCTTCAACATCAGTCTCACTTGCCGACTTGTAAAGCAGGTAGATGTAGTCGCTGCTGGAGCCACAGCCCTTATTCAAATCCTGGTCGATGACCGTCCAGCCCTGACGCGTGTAGGTATCCTTCAGATCGTTGACTACACTTTGTGAGCCGCCTATCACCATCACGTCGGTGATATAGTCCTCGGCCCAGGCCGTCGCTCCCACCGCGAGCATTGCCACAAGAATAAAAAATGACTTTTTCATAATAGTATAGTTTATTTGAAGATTTATGCACAAATAGCATTGAATATTGCAAATATAAATAAAATATTAACAATATCCAACACTTTGCAACAAAAACCGCAAAAAAACTTCACATCGCAAACTCTTCACACTGCGCATCCTCAGTATTGCCATACTTCCTTTTCAATGCCCAACTTTTGTTTTCTTCAAAAAAAAACACGATATTTGCACTCGTAGACCTATGTAACCTCTACCCATTTTTGACCTAATCATTTATAATGCATCACACTATGAGAATATTTCGCACACTCCTGTTTTTTGCATTCATCATTTTGCTTTCAGTTAGTGCTCAAGCTGCTACCGACTTTGGTTTCAAGGTGGGCGGCGTGACTGTCACCGACGAGAACTGTAACAATATTCAGCCCGATGACCTGCAGAAGGGCACCATCCAGTACGACCCTTACACCAACACCGTCACCTTCACCAATGTGCAGATGGGACGCTACGGAACCGACGAGCGGTGCCTCTACAACACGGGCAACATTGGACTCAAAGTCCATTTTGTGGGCGACAACTTGCTGCACAGCGAGAAGTCGGCCACCATGCGCTTCGAGAAAAACACAACTATTACCACCGACTATGATGCCGAGGTCGCCATTCGTGGCAAATCTGAGGGAGCCATCTATCTTTCAAACGGCTGCACCCTCACCTTCAACAAGGCTATCATCTCGCTCAACACCAGCGGAATCATGAGCGAGTCGTCGGTACCATTGAGCGGCACGGGCAACGAGACTGTCAAACTCATCGACTCAAGTGTCCACCTCTACTGCAGCAAAAATGGCACTATCAGCAATCTTGCAGCACTGGTCATGACTAACTCTTTTATGTATATTGCTGGAGCCGATGTCAACAACTACAACAATGTCCAGACGGTCAAGAACCTGGCAAGCCTCACGCTCAACGGATACGACGTGATTACCTCGGTAGGACAATCCTTCGACCCAAGCAAGAAGACCTTTGTCAACAGCAGTGGAGAACCCGTCACAACCAGCATCGCTCTTGAGCTCAAGGTGCCCATCAATGACAGCACTTTTCCCGATGCACAATTCCGCAACTATGTGGCCCAGACTGTCGACACGAATCACGACGGTTATTTGACCTCTGAATTGTACAGAACAGCAAGAGACCTCAATGTTGCCGAACAAAATATCAGCAACCTTGCCGGCATCGAGCACTTCATTTTTCTCGAGACCCTCAATTGCAACAGCAACAACCTCTCGACCGTCAATTTGAGCCATAACACCGGCATCAAGCAACTGCTCATTTCCAACAACAAACTCACATCGCTCAATCTTGGTGAAAACACCATGCTCGAAGTGTTGCGGTGCAATTTCAACCGGCTCACCAGCCTCAACTTGAGCTACAACAAGCGACTCACCGAAGTGAGTTGCTTCAACAACTACATCTGGAAAGACGCCATGCGCGCACTCATCAACAGCCTGCCTGCACAAACCGCCGCGGCAAGTTTCTATGCCTACCAGGAGAACGACGAGGAGATGAACTACCTGCCCAGCATGTCGATGACCAAGACCGCCCATGCCAAAAACTGGAGCGTGAAGCAATATGTCAAACAATGGCAAGATTTGCCCGAGTCGGTGCCCATCAACGAGTCCACCTTCCCCGATGCCGCCTTCCGCAACTATCTGCTCAGCCAATCCTACGGAAGCGACGCCGTGCTCAGCAGCGAAGAGGCCGATGCTGTCACCACTTTGTCGGTCTCGCAAAAGCAGATTGCCAGTCTCTCAGGCATCGAATGGTTCCGCGAAATCAAGCGTCTGGTTTGTTTCTCCAACCAGCTCACCAGCCTCAACCTGAGGTATAACAACGACCTCACAAAGGTGGAATGCTACGAAAACAAGATCACCTCACTCAATGTCAAGTGGCTGCCCAATCTCAACACCCTGCAATGCCACAACAACAAACTCATTGCAATCACCTTGGGCGAAAATTCCAACCTCACACAACTCTTCTGCTACCGCAATCAGATGAAAGCGCCCGAGATGGGTGCACTTGTCGACAACCTGCCCAACCAGCAGGGCAAGACTACCGATTTCTATGTCTACGACAACAGCAACATAAGCAAACCCGAAGGCAACATCATCACCCCTGCACAAATCGAGCAGGCCAAGGCGAAAAACTGGATTCCATACTACTACAATGGCAACTCTTGGCTACCCTACGACGGTGCCGCCGATTACCCGCTGAAGATAGGCAACACCCAAGTCACAGCAAGCAATGCCCATGCCATCACAGGCGACGACATTACGGGCAGCGTGCAATATGACCCCGAGAATAATGTGCTCACACTCACCAATGCCACCATCAACGGCAAAAACGCCATTCATGTGGGTAGCGCACTGCCAGGACTCACCATTCGGCTCATTGGTGACAACACCATCAACTGTCCAAGCAACTCAAATATGGCTATCAACTGGGGCAACTGCGACAGGACACGACTCACTGGCCCTGGCTCACTCACCATTAACAATGGATGGATTTGGCTCACCAGCGGAAACTTCGATGATGACCACCGACTCACCATCGACAGCTGCGCCGTCACGCTCACTCATGGTGGCATTTCCTACGAGGAATGGGACGAGAGCCTCACCATCAACCATGCCTCTGTTCACCTCCTGAACGGATATGTTGCTGTTGGCTACTACGATCTGCAACTCGTGGACTGCTACATCAGCAAGCCCGAAGGCGGACATGTGTCTGGTGGCAGCATCTGTGCCGCCGGTTCCAACTCCTACTTCGAAGGCGAAATCGAGGTACTGCCTGCGCCCGACTTCATCCGTGGCGATGTGAATGGCGATGGCCGTGTGAATGTGAGCGATGTTGCCACGCTCATCAATATGATTCTGGGCACAGTGCCCGTCGACCAGGCACGCGCCGATGTGAATGAAGATACCAGGGTGAATGTGAGCGATGTCGCCACACTCATCAATATTATCTTGGGCGTCATCTGACAAGGCAACAAGCCATAAAAACAAATGAGGGACTGGCGATTGCCAGCCCCACATTATTTGTTAAAAAGCAGTCTATTATCGGGTCATGTCGCTGATGCCGGGGGCGGTCACCAGTTGGTCGTTCTCATCGTGCTGCGGCACATAGCGTGTGATTTTGCCGCTCTTGTCGATGATGGTCATCTCCACATTGGGTTTCCCGTCCTTGTTACACTTGATGATGAGCGGACGCCCGTCGCGGTTGTAGATGCGCTCGCC
>JAEEVB010000204.1 GCA_016287065.1 Muribaculaceae bacterium | reverse complement strand
GTTTCACCTTGCGCTCTATGCCCATAGTCTCAGTGAGCCGGCGGAACTCTTCGCGTTCGGCGTCGTATTCCTTCTGCAACAGCATCTTCTGCTTCTGGAGCATCAATATGGGCGACACAGCTTGATTCATGGCCTTATTTCACTGCAAAGATACTCAATCCGATAGAGGTAGGCAAGCACAGTGCGGTAAAACATGAATGATTTTCGGGGGGGGTAGAGGCACAACAAAGCAGGCGCCCACTTGAGAAAGCTCAATAGGCGCTTGCGTGTGCTGTTAAATTAGAAATGTCTTGTGTGTGTAGGGAGGGTGTGAGAGCCGTTGCTCTCACGGCGCGAAGCACAGATTATTGCTGACCGCCCTGGTCGGGAGTCTGGAACGGAGTGCTTTGCTGCTGCACGGGCACATTCTCGATGGTGGGTTTAGCGCCATTAGAGATATATCTTGTGCTGGTGAAGATACACGACAAGATGCTGAGGACGCAAATGAAAATAGCGAGTCCCCAAGTGGCTTTTTCAACGAAGTCGGTGGTTTTGCGCACGCCGAGCATCTGGTTATAATTGCTCACGTTAGAGGCAAGACCTCCACCTTTTGATTTTTGAATGAGTACCACTATTACTAAAAGTACAGATGCGATTAAAATAAGTACTGAAAAGACTTGATACATTTTGTTATAATTATTGTTTATTAAACTTCTGATAAGTCACCAATTTGCGTAAAAAGCGAATTTGGTCTGCAAAGTAAATACTTTTTTCTGGAAAATTCAAATTTATGTTTTCAATAATTTCAAGAGCCTTGTCGTATTTGTGCCTTGAAATGTACATTTTTGCCAAGCTCTCGCTGAGCATAGAATCGTTGTAAACGCTTGGTTCACTGATGGGTATGTCGGCTACTTCGGCCGCTTCCTGTTGCTCTACATGGCTGTGAGAGGGCGAAGGCGAAGATTCAAATTCTTTTTGTCGTGATTGCTCGATAAAGCTGTTGATGAGCTCATCTTCCTTGGTGAGCGGCAAATTGGCGTTCTGGCCCTCGGAGCCGTTTTCCTGCTCTTGAGCGGCGAGAATGTCGGCATAGTCGGGGGCGGGGTTGAAGATGGCGTTACTGATGGCATCGATCTCCTTTTGGCTGGTGCTGCCGTAGGAGTTGAGGAACTTGTCGATGGTGGCCTCGGTGTCCAGTTCCACCACGGGCATTTCGGGCGGATAGAAGTCGGCAAAGAGCTTGGCGTCGGTGCCCAGCAGCAGTGCCAGGGCATTGCGGTCGGGCGAGGCGATGGCGAGGCGGTCGAGCAGTTGCTCATGCCCGTCGATGCCGTTGTTGCGCAGGAACAGGATGGCGGGCAGCGGGCTATAGGGGAAGGCCTGCTGTGCCTGGTTGAGCCACTCGGTTGAAATGGGTGTCTTGCTGTTGCCAATCAGGCGCCGTATGTCGTTGATGAGGTCGTGTTCCATAGTTGGTTACCAGTTGCCAAGAGTGGCGTTGAAGATGAGGTCTTTGAGGTCGTCGCAAATCTGGTTGCAGAGGTCGTCTTGCACATCGGTGAGCATCTGGTTGCTGTCGAAGTCACGGTAGGCAGAGTAGGTCTGGTCGACCGAGAGCGCATCGTTCTTGTTGTCGATATACTTCACCCTCACTGAGATGGTGAGACGCGTCTGTGTGGCATAGGCATTTTCGCCCACGGCCTGCGGGGTGAGGGTGTAGCCGGTAATCTCGCCTTCCATGCGCAGGTCGGTGTTGGGTGTGTCGAGCACCTGCAACCGGGTGTTTTGTGCCACCATGTCGGTGAGCTTGGTTTCGAACAGCTGCTGCAGTGGCGGATAGACGAGGGCTGCCCGGATGGGGAAGTTGCTGAACGAGATGGTCTTGTAGGTGTTATAGTCGAGCGATGCACCGTTCAGGCTATAGAACTTGGTGAAGGTGCATGCACTGAGCCCCAGCAGCAGTGCCAGGCAGCAGCAACGCGTCTGTCGGCCCGTGGTGCGACGCAGTGTGCGATATGTAGTGCGGTTAATCAAGCCCATACTCTTTGATTTTGCGGTACAGTGTGCGCTCTGATATGTTGAGTTCCTCGGCGGTTTTCTTGCGTTTGCCCCTGTTGCGCTCCAGAGCATGGATAATGGTTTCGCGTTCAGTGTCTTCGAGCGTCTTAATCGATGTGTGGGCGTCGATGTCCACGATGTGCACGTCGTGCACGGGATGCGAGTTGTCGTCGTGGTTCAATTCAAACGAGGGTTGCCGCAGCGTGGATGCGCTTGGTGTGGCGATGGGCACGAGTTGCTTCGACTCCCGCTTGAGGGCGGCCACATCGGCATTGATGTGGGTGGGAGTACCGGTGTCGTTGACCATAGCTTCGATTTGCTCTAACTTCTTCTGCATTTGGAAAATCATCTTGAAGACGAGTTCGCGCTCCTGGTTGTAGTCGAACTGGGAGTTTGAGCCGGCAATGATGGGTTTCATGTCGTCGGCAATGGCGGGCAGGTAGTCCATCATCTTGTCGCGGTTAATGGTGTTGCCCGCTTCAAACAGGGCAATCTGCTCCACGATGTTCTTGAGCTGCCTCACGTTGCCTGGCCAGCGGTAGCTGAGTATGGCGTCTTTGGCGCTCTGGTCGAACTCGACCGGGGGCATGCGGTGATTGTCGGCGAAGTCGTTGGAGAACTTGCGGGTGAGCAGCAGTATGTCGTTGCCGCGTTCACGCAAGGGTGGAATATTGATTTGGACGGTCGAGAGACGGTAGAAGAGGTCTTCACGGAACTTGCCGTCCTTCACGGCCTGCACCATGTCCTTGTTGGTGGCAGCCACAATGCGTATGTTGGTCTTCTGCACCTCCGAGGAACCCACCTTGATGTATTCGCCCGACTCCAGCACCCTGAGCAGGCGAGCCTGTGTGGTGAGAGGGAGTTCGGCCACTTCGTCGAGGAAGATGGTGCCGCCGTTAGCCTCCTCGAAGTAACCCTTGCGCGACGAGATGGCTCCGGTGAAGGCGCCCTTCTCGTGGCCGAAGAGTTCGCTGTCGATGGTGCCTTCGGGAATGGCACCGCAGTTCACGGCAATATACTTGTTATGCTTGCGGGAACTGTTGGTATGGATGATTTGTGGAAAGAATTCCTTGCCAGCACCACTCTCGCCAATGATGAGAACGGAGAGGTCGATAGGCGCTACCTGCAGCGCACGCGCTATGGCATTGTTGAGTGCCGGCGCATTGCCAATGATGGAAAAGCGTTGCTTGATTCTTAATATGTCGGTATCTTTTATCATAGTGTGATTTACCATTTTTTCATTGAGTAGGTCTTGTCTTTCAGAAACACTCCCAGCGACTCGGGGGTGTCGTAGGCGCCATACACGTCGGGCATGATGGGGTCGCCGATTGAAACCCTGAAGGTGTCGCCCTTGCGGCGGAAGACCTCGGCGGGCAAGCGCAGGGTGCGCAAGCGCCAGTCGACCATGCCCAGGAAGGTGAACCATGCGCTGTTATGGCCGTGGAAGTAGATAGGAATGATGGGCACGTTCAGTTTCTGGATGATGCGCATGATGGTGGGCTGCCAGGCGCGGTCCTGGATGCGCACACCCCATGTCCACTTGAATTTTGACACCGCACCGGCAGGGAAGAAACCGATGGGAGCCCCCTCTTTCACATGACGCAATGCCTCGGCAATGCCTTTCATCGACACGGCACGCTTGGCGGGATTGTCGCTGGCAAGCGCGTCGACATCAATGAAGTTAGGCCGCATGGCGCTGATGTGATTCAGGAACATGTTTACCATCACCTTGAAGTCGGGACGGCGCTCGCCAATGATCTTGATGAGCATGATGCCGTCGAGTGCGCCGAAGGGGTGGTTGGAGACGGTGATGAAGCCGCCTTCGGGCAGGTTATCCAGAACTTGCTCGTTCTTGATATTGATGGTGATGTCGAGGTCTTTAAGCAAGCCTTGCACAAACGGCACGCCGGGCGTGTGGCAGTTGTCGGCGTGAATCTTGTTCACCTTGTCCATTGCCAGCTGTTTCATGCACCATCGGCACAGTTTTTCTTTCCCGTCAAAGAAGGGAATCATTTTTCTTATGTCGTCGTAATCGAGAACGGCAGGTTTCACCTCCAGTTGCTGCGATTGTGAATTCTCCTGTGCTTGAGGGTTGTCCATATACCTATAGAAAACAAGCAGCCTCTTAGGGCTGACACAATTTAAATTAAAATCAGTGTGCAAATGTACGAATATTCATGGAATAAACAGAGCACTCAACATTAAAAATATGTCAAAATGTCATATTTTTCAATTATGCCCATCATTAATTTTGTTTTTCAAGAAAAATCAGTACCTTTGTATGAGATATTATATTATGCATTAAGACCGATTTTAGCAACTAACGAATATTATATTATGCCTAATTTGTTATATCAATTTGGTGTTGAGGATGTCAATGAACTGATGGGTTTGCTTGCCGAAAACCTCAAGAAACGCCGACTTGAACGTGGTATTTCGCGAAAAGCCTTGAGCGAGATGAGCGGAGTCCCGAGTTCGAGCATAGCACATTTCGAGCAAAAGCATGCCATCTCACTGCACTCTTACGTGGCACTGGCACGTTCGCTGGGATATACTCAACAAATCAAGTCGCTGATGC
>JAEEVB010000203.1 GCA_016287065.1 Muribaculaceae bacterium | reverse complement strand
AATATGGAATGCTTTACAGAGTGGGAGTGAGAGGTTTTAATATAATGTGTCCTGTTTGCGGTAGCATGGTTCATGAGAGTTGGTGCCCTTATGCCATGTTACAGTTGATGGCGGTTGAGGCGAAGGACAAAGCAAAAGCAACGACCACACGAGAAGAACGCGAAAAGGCGATAATCGATTTTCATGTTTGCGAAGATAACTTACTTGCTTCTTATGAACAGAATTTGAAAAAGAAACAAGAAGAAGACGCTCAAAAAGCAAGAGAGCAAGCGCAGCAAAACACTTCTCCTGCCCCTGCCAGCTGTCAGCACCTCTCGAGTGTTGATATCAAGAATGGCTATGACAAGAAACTCGGTTACGGCAATTGGGGCACTGCCTATGGCAAGACTTTTCCTAACGGCGAGGAACAATGGGTGCTCTATGATTCCGACGGACAAGAAGTGGGACAATTCTCAAAGGTTGAACCAGCATCGGTGCCCAGCGGACTGGATGTTTTCTTGGTAAGAGACTTCAATGGCAAGTGGGGCGTGTACAATGCCGGCGGTTATGCCATCGTTAAGCCAGAATATGAGAGCGTGAAAGTAGTTGTCGCTCAACAAGGGAACGAAACGCATGAGTTCTATGATGTGACACTGCGCGACGATCGTGGCGTGTTGCGTCACGGCATTATCAATGGTGCAATCGCCAGCGGCGAAAATCAGACTATCCCCTGTGCGTGCGACCGCATTGAACTGATCGACCGCAGTCCGTCGAATCGCGGTGTCCTGGCAAAATTCACGATTGACGGAAACATGGGAATCATGGACGCCTACAGCGGCGATGTGCTCATACAACCTGGCTATTCTTATGTCAACACCTATTTCACACCTAAGGGTATGTATTTCATTGTGGGTGACGGCACACAATTTGGTGCCTTTTATGCCGAGACGATGGAGGAGGTTGTATCGCCAACCGATGGCAATACTTTAGACCAAGTACGCAACATCATAGACCAAAGAGACCGATGATGAAAGCATTGATAGCAGTTGTTCTGACCTTGCTTGCCCTGCAAGTATTTGCAACTCCCACACCCGAGGAGATGTATGGCTCCTATGACAAGGACGGGAAATACCGCGCCATGCAGGAGCAAGTGGACCAAATAAACCAGCAATCGGCAAAAACCCAAAAAGAGAAATCGGACAAGCAATCGATGGTCATGTGGATTGCCATCGTTATCGGTCTCATTCCGCTGGGGTTCATCGGCAAGCAAGTCATTCAAGAGAAAACATGGAAAAGTAACCCCAAAAGAACAATTCAGGCAATCGCCATGGGACTTGCTGGCGGTGCTTTGCTTTTTGCCATCGATTACGGAATCTTCATGCTGAAAATTGAGTATGGAACCAGATTCAACACTATTTTGGTAGTAGCTTTCGTGCTTTTCCTGATCATTGGCTCAATCTATGTGCTGAAGAAAAAGAAAAAAGAGTAATCCACCCCTAAACTCTAAACCCTAAACCTTTAGAAGGGTTTGCGGTACTTGTCGGGGTCGGAGTCGTCGAGAATGCTCAGGTAGCTGGTGTAGCGCGACTCGCTGATGCGGTGCTGCTCGACTGCCTCACGCACAGCACAGCCCGGCTCATGGGTGTGGGTGCAGTTGCCAAAGCGGCAGTCGGCACTCACCTTGAAAATCTCGGGAAAATAGTGTGCCACCTCGGCGCGTTCGAAGTCGATAGTGCCAAAGCCCTTCACTCCCGGCGTGTCGATGATGGCTCCGCCACCAGGCAGGTCGAGCATCTCGCTGAAGGTAGTGGTGTGCATGCCCGTGTGGTGCGAGGCCGACACATCGCCCACCTTGAGCCCGGCATCAGGCACGAGCGCATTGATGATTGACGACTTCCCCACCCCCGAGTTGCCCGAAAAGAGCGTCACCTTACCGGCCAACTCACTGCGCAGCCCGTCCATGCCCTCGCCCGTCATGGCCGACACCAGATGCACGGTATAACCAATGGAGCGGTAAAGATAGGCCACCGCCTCGAGCAAGGCACGGTCGTCGTCGGCCGTGAGCAGGTCGATCTTGTTGATAGCAATGATGGCAGGCACACGATAGGCCTCGGCAGTAGCCAGAAAGCGGTCGATGAAGGTAGTGTTGGTTTCAGGATTAACGAGCGTGACCACCAGCACCGTCTGGCTCAGGTTAGATGCCAGAATCTGGAACTCCTTCGACAGATTGCTGGCGCGGCGAATGATGTAGTTCTGCCTGGGCTCGATGGTCTTGATCATGGCGGTTCCGTCGGTCTTCAGCTCATACACCACCTGGTCGCCCACCGCCACAGGATTAGTGCAACGATAACCTTTAAGCCGAAGGTTACCCTTGATCTTGCATGGCACCATCTCGCCCTGCTCATTGCGGACAAGATACCAACTGCCAGTGTTTTTTACAACTAATCCTTTCATGATGCTGTGCAAAGTTAATCGTTTTATTTGAAAACCGAAACACTTGCTACTACTTACAGTGGCATATCTAATAAAAAAATGCATTTATATATGTTTTATAACACAATTCTTCAACATATATTTGGCATTTTGACAAAAAAATACTATCTTTGCACCGATTTTTGAAAACTTATTGTTTTACTAAATGATTTAATTATGAACGTAGAAATTATTGGACTTTGGGCTGGTAGTGTTTGGAATGCACTTAACGAAGCCAACGGTACGCTTGGTGTAAAGGGCCTGAAAAAAGCAACTAAACTGAAAGAAAAAGAGATTTATGCAGCTCTTGGTTGGCTCGCTCGCGAAGGCAAGCTCAACATCGAGGAAGCTGAAACCGACATCATCGTCGCTCTCGTATAATCCCAAATCGGCCATTAGGCCGCAATCGGTTTTTATTCATGGCTTTTATGCCATAACAGTTTTATTCCGTCATCTTGTTGCCATTGGCGTCTTGCAATAGTTACTATAGCTTCGCCGACATTGTTACAACCTGCTCGAAATAAAAATCTGTTCTGACACAAATCCTAAAGACCGATCCGGGATAATCCCGAATTCAGTATTCAAAAAACTAATAAAGGTGTGCTACCAACCCGGTAACACACCTTTCTCCTTTCTATATACACTTAGTCTTTGGCCTATTCTCTATTAACTAATTATTAACCAACAACTTATATATCATTACTAAATTCTTTCAACTGTTATGAAGCACATCAGAACTTACCGCCCAGATTGCGATAAAGTTCCAGCGCACGATAGAAGTCGGTGATTTGACTCTTCGTGAGGTTCATAGCATGGTTGATACCAGCCGAACTCACAAAGGTAACCGACGCATCGGTGGCATGTGACAAGGCATAGATCAAGTCCTTGTCGGTCTCACGCAGCTCGTTGTCGAATGTCTCCCAATACATGCGACTGCCTTGCTTGCCAGCCTGGATGGATGTGGGATAGAAGTAGTAATCGAAGCCATTGACAACAAACTTCAGGTAAGACATGTTGATGGGGTCATCGGCATAATACTGGGTGCGCAAGCGCAGGGCCGATGGAGTACCGCCATTATCATCGAAGTAGAAATAAATCTGATTGTCGGAGTGACCCATAGTCACGTCATTGGGTATGAGACAGTCTTTGCCCAGCTCGCTGCGGAGCGACTTGAAATAAGGACGCAGATCGGCCGCCGACTCTTTCAGAGGATCGTCGAGCCACTTGAGAGGTTTGGGCTTGCGCAACTCGGCATAGTCGACAATGGTATAATCGATGTTGAGCAGACTGTCGAGCTCAGCCATATCAAGCGACTGCTGTGCTTTTTGCTGTTGTTCAGCTTGTTCTTCGAGCAACTCGTGATACATCACGTAGTACTCACACTCTTTGCCGCTTTTGCACGGTTTCACTTTCTTCTTTTTCTTCTCGGCTTTCTTCTGCTGCTCAGCAGCAACCCTATCGGGATACAATCTCTTGATTGGTGTATCAAGATCATCACCGTTGCCACCCTGACAGGCAGCATAACTATTGAAACCAGTGAAAGACACAGCAAAGGCTGAAATCAACACAAATGACAAAAGCTTTTTCATATGTTATTTTTGATTTAAGTTTACAATTGCAAATGCAAAGTTAATCATAATAATTAGAAATGCAAATTTTTTTCGTGTTTTTGGCGAAAAAAATGCGTTTCTTCTTCATTTTTGTAAATTTTGGGCTCATTTTTTACAATTTTAAACAAAAAAAAGGGTCACGAAGACCCTTTTTTATGCCATGAAGTCATCCCGATTGATCAGAATGCCACCTGCAACTGTGTGAGAATAGAATTCTCTCCTGTGAGGCCAGGATGCTTGGTATAGCTGTAAGCCGCCTGAATGCGACACTGCTTATAAAACCAGTACTGCAAGCCAGCCGTATAGCGATTGGTGACGCCATCGTGGGCATTGAGGTGGTCGAACGACGCCACCACATCAAGGTGCTTCACGGCCACATTCTTTGCCTGAGCCGTAACATAGCCGCCATCGGTCTTGCAATCGGCATCCTTGCCCCACATATACTCGGCACGCACATCTACCGGAGCGGTTTTGAGCTCGGCACTGGCGGCATAACGGTTGCGCTGGAAATTGCCGTTAGCCTTGATACCCGTTACGCCAGGAGCCGCATCGCACACATAACCGCTGCCATCCTCG
>JAEEVB010000006.1 GCA_016287065.1 Muribaculaceae bacterium | reverse complement strand
GGGAGTTTGGTGCGGGGGGCGGGGGTGAAAAAGGGGGGGATGTGGCGTGTATATTGTTTAATTATGTGTAAATTTGCAAGACTCGAGTCGGTGATGGAACCGGCATGAGGTGATTCAATCTATCAAAAAACATGGAAATTATCAGAGCAACGAAGACGTGGGAGCAGGCCGGAGCCTATTATGTGAGGATTCAGGCAATGGCACGTAAGCACCAGATTGCGCTGAATGTGGAATTTGACGAGCACGACGGGCCCGAGACCAAATATATTGTGGTGGTTGACAACTATCTGCCTGTGGCCACCTGCAGGCTGTATGGCATCGACGAGCAGCAGGTGATGCTAGGCCGCATCGTGGTGCTGCCCGAGTACCGCCACCAGGGGCTGGGCACCCGGGTTGTGAGAGAAGCCGAGAGCTGGGCCCGAGAGCTGGGCTACGTGCGTGCCGTGGTGGAGAGCCGCGACAACAAAACAAGCTTCTATGAAACGATGGGCTATGTGGCCGACTACTCGCACAAGATTGTGGGCGACACCTTTACCTGCTATCGCATGGAGAAGAAATTATAATTGCGGCGTCACACGGGGGGTGATGGCATTTCTTGGACAGGAATGCATTGGAATCTAGAAAATAATGTGTAAATTTGTAGTTTGTAGTTGAAACCCAGTTGAAAACTAAAAATTGACAAGATAATGAAAAAGCGCAGTTTAATCACGTTACTAATCGTTGCACTGCTGGCCCTGGCCGGAAGTGCCAAACCGCGTTACATGCGGCCTCAATACAAAACCATGAGCATGACCGACGAGGCTCGGCAACAGACCATCACGGTGACGGCCATCGAGCACGACATACTGAAGGTGGATGTGGTGCCCATCGGAGCAAAGAAAAGCGAGTTGCCCTCGCTGGTGGAGTACAAAGAAGATCCTCTGGTGCCCGCCGTGGAGGTGCTGCTTGGTCATAAAACAGACATAGAGACGATGAACACCATGACGGGTCTGCGGGTGGTGCTCGACAAGCAGCTCGGCAGTCTCACGGTGAGTCGCGACAACTCTTACCTGCTCACCGACCTGTGTAACCGCGATGGAGGCATCAGGCTCATGCACCAGGCCGGGGAGTCGTTCTACGGCGCCGGTGAGCGGGGCTACTCGCTGAACCTGGCGGGCGACACGCTCATCAACTACAACAAGCAGAACTATGGCTACGTGAGCGGTGAGGCGCGCATCAAGCAGATGGGCATCACCATGCCGTTTGTGATTTCGTCGAAGGGCTACGGCATATTCTTCGACGACTTCTGCAAATCGTCGCTCTACCTGGGTGAGGAAGGCATCGAGTACAAGACCACCTCGCCACAGCCCGTGAGCTACTACATCATAGACGGCCAAGGCAAGGTAGAGAATGTGGTGAAGAACTTCACCGGGCTGGTGGGCCGTCAGGAACTGCCGCCCCTGTGGGCGCTGGGCTACATCACCTCAAAGTATGGCTACCACGACCAGCGCGAGAGCGAGGGTGTGGTCGACACCCTGAAGCGTGAGGGTTACCCGCTCGACGGCATCGTGTTCGACCTCTACTGGTATGGCAAGGAGCAGGATATGGGCCGACTGGAATGGGACAAGACCCAATGGCCCGACCACCTGGGCATGCTGCGCCGATTCAAGGAGAAGGGCGTGAATGTGGTGACCATCTCGCAACCCTATGTGCTCACCAACGGACGCGCCATCGACAACTACCGCGAACTCGACCCCAAGGGCATGTTCTGCAAGACCGACGGCACCGACACCACCCAGACGGTGACCATCTGGGTAGGACAAGGAGGCATGTTCGACGTCTCTAACCCCGATACCCGCAAGTGGCTGCGCAACCGCTACAAGTGGCTCACCGACCAGGGCGTGACCGGCTGGTGGGGCGACCTGGGCGAACCTGAGGTGCATCCGCTCGAAATCCGTCACCACAACGGCCTCACTGCCGAGCAGTATCACAACTTCTATGGCAACGAGTGGAGCCGCATCATCTACGATATGTTCAAGGAAGAATACCCCGACCGCCGACCCATGATCATGATGCGCGCCGGCACCGCCGGCCTGCAACGCTACTCGGTATTCCCCTGGTCGACCGATGTGTCGCGCTCGTGGGGTGGATTCCAGCCGCAGGTCACCATCATGCTCAATGCCGGATTGAGCGGACTGGGCTACATGTCGCACGACGTGGGCGGCTTTGCCCTCGACCCCGAGAAGAAGCGCGATGGCGAGCTCTACATACGCTGGCTGCAGCTGGGCCTGTTCTCGCCCATGCTGCGCACCCATTCGCAAGATCTGGCCGAGCCTTATAACTACAAGGAGTTTGGCGACCTCACACAGCGCATCATTCGCCAACGCTATAACTGGCTGCCCTATAACTACACCCTGGCCTACGAGAACGCCAGCAAGGGCCTGCCCCTGGTGCGTCCGCTGGGCTTCTATGAGAGCGACAACAACATAGCCCGCTACGAGAAGGTGACCGACCAGTATCTGTGGGGCCACGATGTGATGGTGGCACCGGTGATGCAGCAAGGTGCCGTGAGCCGCACGGTGACCTTCCCCGAAGGCACTTGGGTGGACTACAACAATCCTGCTCGCCGCTTCGAGGGTCACACCACGGTGAGCTATAATGCCCCCATCGAGGTGCTGCCTCTGTTCGTCAGGGCTGGTGCCTTCATCCCTCAGGCCACTAACAAGATGGAGAATGTGGGCGACTACAACCCCGACAAGCTCGATATTCGCTACTATGCGAGCAACGAGCCTTCACAGTACACCCTCTTCGACGACGACCTGCACGCTACGGCAGCAAGCTCCGAGATTGTCTTACCGAAGGGCTCAGGTTCACTCCCAAAGGACATCTATCGCCTCATCCACTTCACGGCCGAGCCAAATGCCAGCGGGTGCGTCATCACCATCAAGGGCGAGGGCTCGTTCAAGGGTGCATCGCCCAAGAAGGAGTATCGCCTCACCCTGCCCGGCATCACCGCCAAACCCAAGAAGGTGAAGGTGAACGGCAAGAAGGCCGGCAAGGTGACATTCGACCGCAAGCGCGCCGAACTGGTCATTCCGCTCTCGATTGCCGACATCGCCACGGCTACCACCGTCGAGGTAGTGCGATAACAAAACGGCTTGTAACAAGCAAGAACACAACTAACCACCTATATGAATTTGAAACAACGATGGCGTGAGTTTCGCGCCTGGCAGCGGGAACCCATACGCTACGACGACGAGAGCCAAGCGCCCCGGCACTGCGTGAACTGCGGCAAAGACTACACGGGCAACTACTGTCCGCGCTGCGGCCAGAAGGCGAGCGTGGGCCGTGTGAACTGGAGCACGGTGAAGAGTGGCGTGATGCTCATTTGGGGCATGGACTCGCGTTCGCTGCCCTACACGCTGCTGCAGCTGGTGCTGCGCCCGGGCTACCTGATTAGCGACTACATCAGCGGCAAGCGGCAGGTGTCGTTCCCACCGGTGAAGATGCTGCTGCTGGTGGCCATCGCCTATGCGCTGCTCTACTCGCTGGCCGAATGGATGGCTCCGCCCGTGGCTGCAAAGCCGGTGAAGGACGGGGTCGACGAGCTGCTCATGGCCTATGTGCAATGGGTCGAGCACAATCCTGGCTGGGGTTTCATGACAATAACGATGTTCTACATAGTGCCCACCTGGCTGCTGTTCAGGCATGCGCCGCGCCATGCCCGGCACACGCTGCCCGAGGGCTTCTTCATTCAGGTGTTCATGACCACGCTCATACTGATTGTGTCGTGCGTGGGCATCTTTATCAGCGACCTGATTCTGTGGGCCGTGTTCATCTACTATGTGATTGCCTACAAGCAGCTGTTTGGCTACGGCTGGTGGGGAACGCTGTGGCGCATTATGATGTGCCTGGTCATGGTGCTCGTCACGCTGGGCATTGTGCTGGATGTGGCCGAAATGATCTTTGTGCCCCAACAGGTGATGCACATCCAGGCGAAATTCCTGGCCGGATATGCCGTGATTGCGCTTGTGACCATAGGGCTGATGTGGGGCAGCTACGCCATTAGCAGGTATACCGAGCGCAAAAGGCTGCAGAAACAAGCATAAAAACGTTTTTGCACCAGTTTTGGACGTGTGTGCACTAGGATAATGAAAAATTATTGTTATTTTTGCACAAACTATCTAACTAACCGAACTATAACACTCTTAAAATAACTTTTATTACCTATGAAATTAATCAAATTTTCTATCATGGCTGCATTACTTGCAATGACGGCTACAACGGCTTGTAACAAGGCTGGCTCGGGTGGCAACAAACCCGAAGTGAAAGTAGAAAACGGGGAATTCACCCCCGAAATCCTCAACTCGTTTGGTCGCGTGGGCGACGCCCAGGTTTCGCCCGACGGCAAAAAGATTCTCTACGGTGTGACCTACAACGACATCGAGAAAAACAAGGGTAACCGCGACCTGTGGGTAATGGACATCGACGGCAAGAACCCGCTCCAGATTACCAACACGCCCAACAGCGAGAACAACGCCGTGTGGATTGACGGCGGCAAGAAAATTGCCTTCATGTATCGCGACGAGTCGAAGGACGACGCTGCGCCACAGCTGTGGGTAATGAACGCCGACGGCAGCAGCCGCAAGTGCATCAGCGATATGGAAAACGGCATTGAAGGCTTCGTGATCTCGCCCGACGAGAAGAAGGTGGTGCTCATCAGCACCGTGCCCTATGGCATCAACACCGCCGAGGTGCACCCCGACCTGAAAGAGGCCAAGGCCCGCATCATCGACGACCTGATGTATCGCCACTGGAACGAGTGGGTGACCGAGGTGCCCCACCCCTTTGTGGCCGACTTCGACTACAGCAAGGTAGAAAATGTGAAAGACGTGCTCGAAGGTACCCAGTTTGAATCGCCCATGCGTCCCTGGGGCGGCGTGGAACAGCTGGCCTGGACCCCCGACAGCAAGCAGCTGGTGTACGTGTGCCGCAAAAAGACCGGCAAGGAGTATGCCATCTCTACCAACAGCGACCTCTATGTGTATGACGTGGCTACCAACAAGACCACCAAGAACCTCACCGAGGGCATGATGGGCTACGACAACAACCCCATCATCTCGAAGAGCGGCAAGCTGGCTTGGCTCTCGATGGAGCACGACGGATATGAGGCCGACAAGAACCGCATCTTCATGATGGACCTGGCCACCGGCGAGAAGAAGGACCTCACCGCCGACTGGGACTACAGCGTGGACGAAATCGCATGGTCGCCCGACGAGAAGTACATCTTCTTCATCTGCCCGTTCCAGGGCACAATGCCGCTGTTCCGCCTGGAGGTGGCTACCCAGAAGATCGACACCATCGCTGCCGGTCAGTACGACTACACAGGCCTCTCGCCCATCGATGCCAATACGGTTGTCACCCTGCGCCACTCTTATCTGGAGCCTAACGAGGTGTTCATCGCCAAGAACGGCGAGAAAGAGGCTACCAAGCTCACCAGCGTGAACGACGAAATTCTGGCCAAGCTCAACAAGGTGACCTGCGAGAAGGTGATGGTGCCCACCACCGACGGCAAGCAGATGACTACCTGGGTGCTCTTCCCGCCCAACTTCGACAAGAACAAGAAATATCCCGCCATCCTCTTCTGCGAGGGCGGTCCTCAATCGCCTGTGAGCCAGTTCTGGAGCTACCGCTGGAACCTGCGCATCATGGCCAGCAACGGCTACATCGTGATTGCACCTAACCGTCGCGGTCTGCCGGGCTTCGGCACCGAGTGGAATGCCCAGATCAGTGGCGACTACGGCGGCCAGAACATGAAGGACTACATGAGCGCTGTCGACTATATGAAGAAGGAATCCTACATCGATGGCGAACACATCGGCGCTGTGGGTGCAAGCTACGGCGGCTACTCGGTCTATTGGCTGGCCGGTAACCACCAGAAGCGCTTCGCTGCCTTCATTGCTCACGCTGGCATCTTCAACATCATGGCCCAGTACCTCGAGACCGAGGAAATGTGGTTCGTGAACTGGGATCTGGGCGGCGCATTTTGGGACAAGGGTAATGCTGTGGCTCAGAAGTCGTATGCCGTGGCCAACCCCGCCAACTATGTGCAGAACTGGGATACCCCCATCATGGTGGTGACTGGCGAGAACGACTTCCGCATCAGCTACACCCAGACCATGATGGCATTCAACGCCGCCAAGCTGCGCGGCCTGCCAGCACGCATGGTGCTCTTCCCCGAAGAAGACCACTGGGTGCAGCGCCCGCAGAACTCCATCCTGTGGCAGCGTGAATTCTTCGGCTGGCTCGAGCAGTGGCTCAAGCCCGAAACCGAGGCCTACAAGAAGGCCCACGCAGCCCTCGAAGCCCAAAATCAGCCCGCTGAGCCCAAGACCGAGCAACCTGCTAAGTAACAGTACTTTAACCACATAAACACAATATGGGCGGGTGCACCATCACCCGCCCTTGTTGTATCTAAAGTACAGTAGAGGAGCGATTTAGCACCAGAATAAGGAGCGGTATGGCACCAGAATAACGAGCGGCATGGCACCAGAATGAGGAGCACTATGGCAAGAGTTTGGCATGGGTTTTGTAATATCACAAAGAGAACTCATCACTCATAAAGCACTAAACCCTGGTAAACAGGGACTAAACACTAAACCCATCAACCCCTCAACCTCAATATAATTGAATTACAACTATGGAAAAGAAACTCTATCTGTCGATGCGTGATCGTAAAATCGCCGGCGTGTGCGGTGGTATAGCCGAATTCTTCGGACTCGACTCCTCGCTGGTGCGATTGGCCTACATTGTGCTCACCATTTGCAGCGCCGCATTCCCCGGCCTGCTCATCTACCTGCTCGCCTGGTGGATCGTCCCCAAAGAGCCCCTCAACCCCAACCAAATCCCCCACAACTGATTTGGGTGAATAAACCAAGAAACTCAAGTAAAAATACAGTTTCGCATTCAAAACATACTTAGTTAGCAATGAATGCGCCATCCCATACCGGTATGGCGCTAATCGTTATGATAAGAACAAATATTTTTAAAAAAGTGTTCACAAATTTGTGAACATTCGATTTTCTTCATAACTTTGCATCCAACACTCAGCAATTATGACTGTAATTTTTGAAAAAGAATATTTGTACGATTTGTATTCCAGCATGACGACGAAGGATAAAAAGCATCGTCATCAGCCCCAAATCGTTCGCAAGTATATCAAGATCATTGATTTAATGATTTCTTTACAGAATGTGTCTGAACTCAAAAAGTTCACAGGACTACATTATGAAAAACTCCTCGGAGATAAATCCGGGCTATCGTCGGTAAGAGTCAACAATCAATACCGCATTGAGTTTAAAGAAATTATTCAAAACAATGAAACATTTGCTGAAGTGTGCAACATCGTTGAATTATCAAACCATTATCAATAGACACCATTATGGTTACTGACATGAAAGAAAAAATGATCGCTAACAATGTTGAGCCTGCTGTTGCTACACATCCTGGCGAAATTGTCAAGGATGAGATTGATGCTCGCGGCATATCGCAAAGAAAACTTGCTCAGACGATGGGAGTATCATATAGCCAATTGAACGAGGTGCTCAATGGCAAACGCCCTATTAACACTGAGCTTGCACTACTAATTGAGGCTGCCCTTGATTTGCCAGCCACGCCATTGCTATCGATGCAGACGCGTTACAATCTGCTCACAGCCAAACGCGACAAATCGTTAACATCGCGCTTGAAGAGCATTAGGAAAATAGCAGCACTATAATTCATTTTCGACCAAATCAAAAAAAGTTAGAGCGATGATAAAATTTCAATGTGACTACATGGAAGGCGCGCATCCCGAGATTATGCGCCGCCTCAACGAGATAAACCTGGACAAGAACGACGGCTACGGCCTGGACCACTATAGCGCACACGCCATGCAACTCATTCGCGAGGCATGCCAGTGCCCCAAGGCCGAGGTGCGGTTCCTCGTGGGCGGCACGCAGACCAATGCCGTGGTCATCGACAGCATGCTGCGCTTCAACGAGGGCATCATTGCGCCCCAGACGGGCCACATCAATGTGCACGAGGCCGGCGCCATCGAGGCCTGTGGGCACAAGGTGATTCCCGCCAAGGCCGTGCTGGGCAAGATTGACCTCGACGCCCTTGAAACCTATCTCGAGACCTTCACCGAAGAATTGAATGCCGTGGGTTGGGAACACTATGTGGTGCCCCGCGCCATCTATGTGTCGATGTCGACCGAACTGGGCACGCTCTACTCCCTGACCGAACTCACCCGCCTGCGCGACCTGTGCGACCGCTTCAACCTCTACCTCTATATCGACGGTGCACGCCTGGGCTATGCCCTCGCAGCACCTGCCTGCGATGTGACCCTGCCCGATGTGGCACGCCTTGCCGATGTGTTCTACATTGGCGGCACCAAGGTGGGCGCCCTCTTCGGCGAAGCCGTCGTCGTCACCAATCCCGCCATTCAGGTCACCCGCGGACACATCAAGGGCCGCGGCGCCATGCTCGCCAAGGGCTGGCTGCTGGGCATCCAGTTCGAGACGCTGTTCACCGACGGGCTCTACTTCAAGATTGCCCGCAATGCCGTGGAGCAGGCACTCAAACTGCGCGATGTGCTCATCGAGAAAGGCTACGAGATCTACCTCGACTCGCCCACCAACCAGCAATTTGTGGTGATGCCCACCGAGCGTCTCGCCACGCTTGCCGAGCAAGTGGGCTACGATGTGATTGCCACCCTCGATGCCCACAACACCGTCATACGCTTCTGCACCAGCTGGGCCACCACCGACGCCCAACTCGCCCACCTCATCTCCTGCCTCTAATCCACCGAGTTACTTGGTGCGGCTGATGCCACCTTGCACATCATCGTTCTCGATGGTGGTATCAGTCTTCTTGACCTTGTTCTTGAGAGAACCGAAACGAAACGAGACAGTTAGTTGGAACGAACGATTGTTTTGAGTATTAATATAATCGGCCTTACCTACCACATCGCCTTGCGTGGTGAAAGTCGTGTAGTTTAGCTGCTTATTAAAAGGCGCTGTTGCACTCAGTCGCACCGTGAGGCGGTCATCCTTCAGGAAAGAACGCTGCAGACTGAAACCATATCGGAAATATGGCCCGGCATAAGTATAGATGTCATCACTTGAGTGACCTATCATGCCAAAGGTATAGGCAGTTGCCTTGAGTCGCCAGGGTAACTTTTGTGACAAGTTGCAATAGTAATAGAAGCAATTACAGTCCTGGACCAATCCCTGTTCAGAAGAAATGAAATGATTGTGCGAGAAATTGAGATTTGCAACCAGTGTGGTGCTGTCGAACGGCTTCCACTGGACATAACCTTCAATTTGCCACCGGTTCTGTCGTATAACATTTCCAAAAGTCTGGTAGCGAACATCGCCCTTGGCATAAACAATCTTTCCAATAGCATTGGTGACCCTGAGATACTGAGGCCAGATTTGAACGGTGAGACGCTGCCCTGTGTACATATAGGGCAAACCTATCGACTGACTTCGCACACTTCCCAAACGAGCATTGCCAAACTGTTCAGCAGCAGGAAAACTATGGACTGCAGGATTTAGATAAATGATACCAGGGCGGTTTATGCTGGTTGTATAGACCAGCTTTAACGACTGACGCTCATCAATCTGATACTTCAAGCTGGCTTGGGGCACCCAATCGTTCAGATGCTTGCCAAAGTCTGCACTCTTGCCATCGCGATAATGACCTTTCATGTAACTATACTCATAGCGCACCCCAGCACGGGCACTCCAGTTTTCATGGCTCCACATATAGTCGGCATAAAGAGCAGCAATGCGCATGGTGTGGCTGAAATCATCACTAGTGGTAGTGTGAGTATCGTCATAGAATTCCTGTGAACTCACACTGCTGTTGATACGGTCAATATATTTGGCACCCACTTCCAGTTTATGACCTTCCCACAAGGGACGCACATAGTCGAACTGGAAAGTGTGCTCAGTGAAACGCTCTCGCCCATTCTCCAAAAAGCCCGTATAGTTATAAGCGAAGTCTTGCGTGTTGGTGTAGTTGGTCTCTTGCTCGGTGTGCTGCCGTGTGAGAGCGAGCATATACGACAGTGTGAACTTTTCGCCCCTGCGACGCATCTTGTGTTCATAGTCCAGTCTACCGTTCCAGGAGTGGTGACTGTAGCTGGGCATCCAGAAGTGTTCGTCATATCGCGATAGACAGTTGCCATCAGGGCCTATCATCGAAATGGTGCCACCTCCTTGAACATCCACACTGTAGAAATAACCTCCGAACGATGCCGACAGCAGATTGAGCGAGTCAATGTCGTAACTGGCGTTAATATCAGCATAATGCACATGACCCGGATTCTCAGTACGACTTCTAACCAGCTGCGTATTCCCCGTATTCACAAATGTGCGCTCAGCACTTACATCATTCCTTGTGGCACGTTTCGACATATAATTACTACCATAGTCAAAACTGATGATGAATTTACCGAACTGTGCTGCCAGGTAGGTGCTGAGCGACGGATAATTCAAGGTGCTGTACGATGCACTCACCGATCCTGTGATGCCCTGCATGCGCTTGGTATCCATCATCACAATGTTCAAGATGGCATTTACACCTTCTGCATCCTCACGCGCACCCGGATCGGTGATTACCTCTATTCGCTTAATCGACGAGGCGGGCATGGCTTTCAATATATCCTTGGCATTTTTAGTTAAACTCGGGTCAAGATGACCATTCTTGTAGATTTTAAAATTCTTGTTGCCCTTGACAAGAATATTGTCCTCGCCATCGACGGTTACCATTGGCACCTTTCGGAGCATATCTATCACTGTCTGGGTCTTAGAGTCGTCATCAGCCTGCACATCATAGGTTGTGCGGTCAATCTCTTGCTTCACGAGCTGTTGTTGTGCTTTTACGGTTACACCATCGAGCAAAAGGTTCCATGCTGTTGTATCAGTTAGTTCGATGGTTGTGGTATCAACTGGTTCCTGGGCATTCCCTACAAGCGAAATTATAGCCGCTATTGTTGCTGTGAAAGTCTTTTTCATGTTCTGCGTTTTTTATTGAAGACGAACAATGCCAGAAATCGTGGCAATCATTATCTAATTTTAACATTCGGCGCATGAACAGGTAAAGGAGGGGGTATTTTGTATAACACCGCCACATTTTTATAAAAAAGGTTAAAGGGTGGCAACAAAAAACGGCGCTGTTCGTCTTTATGATAAACAGCGCTTGCCTTATTGCACCCCAGCGTGATGGGCAGGCGGCAAAAAGTGACGATGACTGAAGCGATATTCAAACACATAGCACCCAATTTGCGAGAAAAAGCCCGCACCACAGCCTTGACATTCGGGGTTGATGAGTCACAGGCCGAAGACCTGGCGCAAGATGTGATGCTCAAATTGTGGATGATGCGCGAAGACCTTGACCGCTACCGGTCACTCGACAGTCTTGTGATAGTGATGGCACGGCATCTTGCCACCGACAACCGACGCAGGAAACGGTTTGCTTCGCTCAATGTCGAAGCCTATGGGATTCCCAACTCCTCATCACCGCTTGAACAACTCGAGGAAATCGAGAATGACCAATGGCTGACGAAGCGCCTAAAGACACTACCCTCGCGACAGCACAGTGTGCTGATGATGCGGCAAGTGGAACACCGAACCTATCAAGAGATTGCCAGCTTGCTGGGCATCGCCGAGACATCGGCCCGGTCGCTCATAGCAAGAGCCCGCAAATCGTTATTTGAAGAATACAAGAAAAGAATGTGAGAAAAGGATGGAAACAACTCATGCACACATCAGCCAGCTCATCGAGCGCTTTATGGAAGGGCAAAGCACACTTGCCGAAGAGCAGGAACTTGCCCAATACTTCGCCACGCACGAGGTGAGCGACGAATGGAAGCCGCTGCAGGACATGTTTGCCTACTTCGATGCCGGCATGCCCATTGAGGAGCCAGCCGTCAGCGTCAAGGTGCCGATAGCAAAACGCCACTGGTGGTGGCGCGCAGCAGCGGCAGCAGCGGTCCTGCTTGTCGGGGCAATCACGGTCTTCTACATCCTCGACGGTCAGCCCTCGGTCCAGAAGGCACCGCAATATGCCAGCAACACTCCTAAAAGCAACCCATCAGAGAACACTGACACTACGAGGATGATCCTACCCCATGCGGAACCAGTCAAGGAACTCGTAGCTGAGCACAAGGCCACCAAGCAAGTAAACAAAGGGCAACTCGCCAAGCCTAAAACCCCATCGCACGACGATGCACAACACAAGCAAGACAGCATTGAAATCACGCGTAGGCAAGGTGAAATGGAACTTGCCCAGCAAGAATTGCTGGCCGACCGCATCATCATGGAACAGGAACGGGAGCAGATGCGACGGGAGCAAATGGAAACACGCGCACGCTTAGCATCGACCCGCGACGCGATGAACTATTACAACAACCAGCCACAAGCCACTATGGTGGTATTCAAATAATCATCAAGAAATAACTAAACACAAACTGATATGAAACACTCCATTTTTAAAACAACAGCGGTTATCGGCATCATGATGGCCTTGGGAGCAGGAGCCCGTGCACAAGAGCATGTCATCGAGGCATTTGCCGAGTTTTCAAACGCCATTGCCACCGGACACAACATGATAACCATGAGCAAGAATGTGAACTACCGCGACAAGGCGACCGGGAGCAAGACTGGAGCATGCTCGGTAGTCGAGTTCCACCTCGACAGCCACGAGTTCCAGTTCATTCGCAACATCATCAACGCCATGGACGAGGACCGCAACGAGGCCTATCACAACGCATCGGGGCAGGCCGGGAGCCAGGGTGTGACCTACGCCATTGCCTATGGCCCGGGCGAGCACGACTATGAACTGATTGGAGCCGACAACACGATGAACTTCAAGGTATACTGCTTCAAGGACCCGAAACTGGAAGACTACCGCACCAGCTATGCCGTGGAGTGGAAGCAGGAGCAAGACAACTACTATGTGGGCAAGGTCTACTGCATCTATGGCATGAAACCAGGAGAAGCGCAACCCGCTAAGCGGCAGGGAAGGGTGTTCACCTTGAGCAGCGATGGCCTGAGTGGCCTTGGCGACTTGAGCGACTTGGGCGATTACTCGCTGCACATCGACAGCCTCATCAACATGTCGAAAGACCTCAAGCAGCTCAAGGCATTGGGCAAAGGCTTGAACGGCAGTTACAGTTTCAGTTTCAGTTCGAGCGGCAGCAAGCATGACTATGACGACAACGATAACTGGCTCACCGACTTTGGGATGCTTTGCAACTCATTTAGAGAGAAGGCCAAGAGTTCACCCAAGAAATGCGCCATGTATGCTACCGAGTTGCTCAAACTCTGCAAGCATGCCGACGATGCCGAACTCACTGAGAACGAGGAGAAACTGTGCATCAAGCAGCTCAGGCAGTTACAGAAACTCACCGTTGACGAATTTGTCAAGGGGCTGCTCGACGAGGCCATTACCTACATTGATTAAACTCAAATCGGGTTAAAAAAGATGCTGTACCACAAGTAAATAGCACAGCATCAATATTTTATGCATTTTTAACCGCTAGGGTCTAATATGCAATTTCTAAACCGTTAAGGTTTGAACTGACGGGCAACCGTAAGGACGACCTCGCTGAGTGTGGGGTGTCCGTGAATGGAACGGGCCAGCACATCGACGGTGACATCGGCGTTGATAGCCATCACCACCTCTTGAATGAGGTCGGCAGCATGGGCACCACAAATGTGGCAACCCAGAATCTTGCGGGTCTTGGCATCGATAATCATCTTGATGAGACCATCGGTCTCACCCATCGACACGGCCTTGCCATTGCTGCGGAAGAAACCTTTCTTCACCACCACTTCAAGACCTTGTGCCTCACACTGCTCCTCGGTGAGTCCCACCATCGAGAGTTCGGGTGTAGTGAACACTGCACTGGGCACTACATCGAGCTTGATGCGGTGATTCTCGCCCAAAATGGAGTTAAGGGCGACTTCGCCCTGTGCCGTAGCGGCATGTGCCAGCATGCACAGACCGTTCACATCGCCAATGGCATAGACGCCACTCACGCTGGTTTCCATCTCGGCATTCACCTCAATGCCACGACGGCCCACAGTCACACCGATGGCATCAAGACCTTCGGGCAACACAGGCTGACGACCTACCGACATGAGCACCTTCTCGCACACAATGCTCTGCTGCTTACCTTTGCTCTCGTAGGTCACTTCCAGGCCACCATCGGTCTTTGCAATCTTCTGCACACCGGCACCAGTCACAATCTTGATGCCACGCTTGCCAAGCACGGTGCGGAGGCGTTTTGCCACATCCTTGTCGAATGGCGGCAGAATCTCCTTGCAGTATTCAACCACACTTACCTCAACACCAAAACTGTTGAAGATGGCAGCGAACTCCATGCCAATCACGCCACCGCCCACAATGCACAGGCTCTGGGGCAATGTGTCCATGGCCAGGATGTCGTCGCTCGTCATCGCCAGATCGGCACCCTCGATGGGCAAGCCCTTAGGAGCCGAACCCGTGGCAATCACCACATTGGTAGCCGTGTACTCCTCATCGCCCACCATCACAGTATGAGCGTCCTTGAAACGGGCCTCGCCATTCACAACAGTGATAAGCGGATTGTTCATGAGCATGGCCACGCCATCACGCAACTGCTTCACTACCTCGTTCTTGCGGGCGAAGACGGCAGCATAGTCGACCTTGACATTCTCGGCAGTGATGCCGAAAGCCTCGCTCTCCTTCATGTTGTTGAACAACTCGGCATTGCGGCACAGCGCCTTGGTGGGGATACAACCGCGATTGAGGCAGGTGCCGCCCAGTTCACGTTTCTCGATGAGCACAACCGACAACTGACATTGAGCAGCCTCGGCAGCCATCTCATAGCCACCAGGGCCAGCACCAATGATGATAATATCTGATTTCATAAAGGTTTAGAGTTGAGTGTTTAGTGTTTAGGGGATTATAAAGCCTCGGCTTGCAATTCACGATAGGTCACGATGGGGTGCAGCGCAGCCTGCGTGTCGTCGAGACGACGCACGGGAGTGTTGTGCGGAGCGCTCTTCACCATCTCGGGATCTTCCTTGGCTTCGCGGGCAATGGTCTTCATCACCTCGATAAAGCCGTCGAGGGTCTCCTTGCTCTCGTTCTCGGTGGGCTCAATCATCAGAGCCTCGTGGAACAGAAGCGGGAAGTAGATTGTGGGTGAATGGAAACCGTAGTCAAGCAGGCGTTTAGCCACGTCGAGCGTGGTGACGCCAGTCGACTTGTCCTTCAGACCGTCGAACACAAACTCGTGCTTGCACACGCCGCCAATAGGCAATTCGTAGCAATCCTTGAGCGACTCCTTGATGTAGTTGGCATTGAGGGTTGCGAGCGGGCCCACATTCTTGATGTTGTTGTAACCCAGCGTCAGGATGTAGGTATAAGCACGCATCATCACGGCAAAGTTGCCCAGGAAACCAGAAATGAAGCCCAGCGACTTGTCGTTGTTCTCCACATAGAAGTGGTCCATGTCGTCCTTCATGACGCGGGGATTGGGCAGGAACTGCTCTAGTCCGGCACGCACGCCCACAGGACCACTGCCAGGACCGCCACCACCATGAGGTGTAGAGAAGGTCTTGTGCAGGTTGATGTGCATCACATCGAAGCCGATGTCGCCCGGACGCACCTTGCCCAGCATGGGGTTCAGGTTAGCGCCGTCGTAGTACATCAAGCCTCCAGCCTCATGCACCAGCTTGGCAATCTCGGCAATGTTGTGCTCAAAGATACCCAGTGTGTTGGGGTTGGTCATCATCATACCGGCAATGGTGTCGTCGAGCAGCGGTTTGAGGTCTTCCACATCGACGGTGCCGTCGGGACGACTCTTCACCACCACCACGTTCAAGCCACACACAGCAGCACTGGCGGGGTTGGTGCCATGCGCGCTGTCGGGCACGATAATCTTGGTGCGCTTCTCGTCGCCACGGCTCATGTGATAGCTGCGGATGATCATAAGGCCTGTGAGCTCGCCGTGTGCACCGGCAAAGGGGTTGAGCGTGAATTCGCTCATGCCAGCCAGTTCAGCAAGACTCATCTGCAGGTTATAGTAAACCTCCAGAGCGCCATCGACTGTTCCCATGGGCTGCAGGGGATGCAGGCCGGTGAAGTCGGGATGAGCCGCCATGTCTTCGTTGATCTTGGGGTTGTACTTCATCGTACACGAACCCAGGGGATAGAAACCGGTGTCGACACCAAAGTTGTTGTTGCTCATGTTGGTGTAGTGACGCACCACGGTGAGTTCGTCAACCTCGGGCAACGCAGGAGCCTCGGCACGCATCAGGTTAGCGGGCAGGGCCTGCATCTTGTAGTCGGCGCATTCATTCTCAGGAAGAGAGTAACCACATCGTCCTTCCTTTGACAACTCAAATATGAGTTTTCCATAATAAACGTTGTTCATAACTCAATCCTCCTTTTTTATACGGTTTCATTATTGTTTTCTTCATTCTCAGCCTCTTCGGGGAGCGGATCGATGAGCAGATCGGCGAGGTCATCGATCTCATCCTTTGTGCGCTGTTCGGTCACGCAGATGAGCATGGTGTCGTCGGCAATCTTCAGACCCACATTGAAGCCTTCGAGTGCGCCAATCGTCTGGAGCATGTCGATGTCCTGAGTGGTCTTGACAGCAAACTCGTTGAGGAAGGGCTTGTCGGGGAAGGCCATTTCGAACTTGCCCGATTTCACCAGTTTCTCGGCCAGATAGTGAGCACCGCTGTAACCCAGCTCGTTCACTTCACGCAAGCCTTTCTTGCCCATGAGCGACATGTAGATGGTCACATAGAGTGCCATGAGGCTCTCGTTAGAGCAAATGTTGCTGGTAGCCTTCTCGCGGCGGATGTGCTGCTCGCGTGCCTGGAGGGTAAGCACAAAGGTGCGCTTGCCATCGGCATCCTTGGTAGCACCCACGATGCGGCCCGGCATCTTGCGGATGAGTTTCTTGCTCGTGCACAGGAAGCCCACATAGGGACCACCAAAGTTCATGGGAATACCCAGACTCTGGCCATCGCCCACAGCCACATCGGCACCCCACTCGGCGGGAGTCTTGATCACGCCCAGTGCGCTTGCCACGCAGTTCATGATGAGCAGTGCCTTGTGCTCGTGGCACAGGTCGGCCCAGCCGGTATAGTCTTCGAGAATGCCATAGAAGTTGGGCGTAGCGACAATCACGCCAGCCACATCGTCCTTAGCAATCTTGGCCTCAAAGTCGGCACGGCTTGTCACACCACCTTCGGCAGCGATTTTCTCAACCACCACGCCATGGAACTTGGCGTAGGTCTCGACCACGCGAATCACGATGGGGTTCACGGTTTCAGAGATGAGCACTTTGTTGCGCTTCTTGGCATTGGCCACAGCCATCATCATGGCCTCGGCGGTAGCGGTGCAGCCGTCGTACATCGACGCGTTGCTCACTTCCATGCCGGTGAGTTCGGCCATCATGCTCTGATACTCGAAGATGTATTGCAGCGTGCCTTGTGAAATCTCGGCCTGATAAGGGGTGTAGGAGGTAAGGAACTCGCTACGGCGCACGATGTCGTTCACCACCGAAGGTGAATAGTGGTCGTAGCAGCCAGCTCCCATGAAGCATGTGAGCTTGGTGTTCTGGGCACCAAGATAATCGAAATACTGACGGATTTCAATCTCGCTCATTGCCTCGGGCAGGTCATAGTCTTCCTTGAAGACCAGTTCGCTGGGCACATCGCTGTAGAGGTCGTCGATCGACTTAGCCCCACAGGTGTTGAGCATTGAGCGGATATCCTCGTCGGTATGCGGGAAAAATTTATATGCCATAATAATATTTAGAGGGTGAAAAAGTCACAAGCATCTTGCCTGAGAACCAACGGGTCCATCAGGCAAAACGCCTGCAACATGGTTTGTGATTTATTCGCCAATCATGGCCTTGTAAGCTGCAGCATCCATCAGGTCATCGAGCTCGCTCTTGTCGCTGAGTTCAACCTTGATGATCCAGTTCTCGAAAGCGTCTTTGTTGATGAGGCCGGGCTCGTCTTCGAGGGCTTCGTTCACTTCAACAACAGTGCCGCTCACGGGGCTGAGGAGGTCGCTGGCAGCTTTCACACTCTCGACTGCGCCAAATTCTTCACCGGCTGCGACTTCGTCGTCAACCTCGGGCATATCTACATACACCACATTGCCCAGCTCGTGCTGTGCATAGTCGGTAATGCCGATGTAACCAAATTCGCCATCTACTTTCACGTACTCGTGTGATTCACTGTAATACAGTCCGTCGATAATCTTACTCATTGTTTTTAAGTTGTTTAAAGGTGATTATAATGTTAATTGATTTTTATTTCTTGTAGCTTGTTGTGTAGAAGCGTTTCTTCACCACAGTTGCGGGGAACACTTTCTTGCGAATGCGCACGCTCAGTTCGTTGCCCAGCGTGCCAGCAGCACGGTCGACCAGTGCAAAAGCAAGGCTCTTGTCAACCGAAATGCCACGGTAACCTGTGGTCACATAGCCCACCACATTGTCGCCCTGGAGCACTTCGTAACCGTGGCGAGGAATGGCCTTGTCGTGGAGTTCGAGACCCACGAGTTTCTTGGCGCTGCCTTCAGCCTTTTGCTGAGCGCAAGCATCGCGACCGATGAAGCCGCCTTCCTTGTCGAGTTTCACAAACATGCCCAGAGTGGCCATGATGGGCGAAATCTCGGCAGTGAGTTCGTCGCCGTAGAGAGGCAGACCCACCTCAAAGCGCAGGGTGTCGCGGCAACCCAGTCCGCAAGGCTGTACGCCAGCGTCCATGAGCAGGTTCCACATTTTCACAATTGCCTTGTGGCTTGCATAGATTTCGAATCCGTCCTCGCCGGTGTAGCCGGTGCGGCTCAAGATGATGGTTTCGCCATCGTACTGCACTTTCTTCACAGTGTAGAAAGTGAGGTCGCTGCCATCCAGGTCAAGCACATTCTTGATGGTGTTCTCGCCTTCTGGACCCTGCACAGCGAGCTGAGCATAGTAGTCGCTCTGGTTCTCGACTTTCACATCGAAGTTAGCTGCCTGCTCGTTGATCCAAGCCACATCCTTGTCGATGTTGGCGGCGTTGATTACCAGGAAGAAGTCGTTCTCGCCCATCTTGTAGACCAGCAGGTCGTCGACGGTACCTCCGTCGGGGTAAAGCATCATGCCATAGAACACCTTGCCTATCTCGGCATCCTTGATGTCGTTGGTAAAGATATAGTTCACAAATTTCTCGGCTTCGGGACCAGTAACGGCCACCTCGCCCATGTGAGAGACGTCGAAAACGCCCACATTGGTGCGCACTGCGTTGTGCTCTTCAACGATGCCCTTGTACTGAATGGGCATATCGAATCCTGCAAAGGGAGTCATTAAGGCACCGAGTGCCACATGATTGTCGTGTAGACAAGTTGTTTTGATTTCTTCTGCCATAGTTGTTTTAATCGAATAAAAGGTTTATGAGTTGTTGATTATTAAGATTCGCAATGATTTTGCCAAGGTCCACGCCTTCAAGAGCCTGCTGCACTTGGGCGCGCTCGAAATTCACCCCTGTGAGGGGAGCGATGATGCCGTCGTCGAGATTGCCGAGCAGGAAGAAGTCGCCTGCCACATCGATGTGCCTGATCACATTGTGATTGAGCTCCAGGCTCACCTGCATCTCTCCCACTCCCTCGATGCGGCCTGTCTTGACCAGGTTGCAGCGCGGATTGTTGCCATAGATGAACTCGGGCGTGAGATAAGACTGCATGATGGCATCGATTTGCGCCACATCGGCATCGTTGAGCACAATCTCGCCATCGCACAGGGTGGCCTTCACATGCGCCTTGAAGTCGTCGATGCTCATGTCGAGGTGCTGGCTGAGCATGGTGATGCGGCTCCTGACCGACTCCACACCCTTCGACTCCAACTTTGCCGATGAGGGGGTGATGGCGTTGAGCATGTGCTCCATGTTAGTGTCGTAGAGCATGGTTCCATGCACGATGCTGTGACCCGGGATGTGATAGAAGGCATTGCCACTCACCTTGAGCCCGTCGATCAGGATGTCGTTGCGGCCATTGTCGGTGGCATTCAAACCCAGCCCCTGCAGCATCTCAGCCACCGCATGGGTATAGCGCGAGAAGGTGAGCTGCACATTGTCGCTGCGGGTGATGTAGCTGAACATGATGTTGTCGCGGTCGGCATACACACAGCCGCCCCCGCTCTTGCGACGGTAGACGGCAATGCCGTGCTCCTTGCAATAGTCAAGGTTCACCTCGTTGTCGATGAGCTGGTTGCGACCAAAAATGACGGTGGGATTGGGTTGCCACATAAAGAAAATATCGTCGTCGGCCATGATGCGAGCGGCATACTCCTCCATAGCGAGATAGAAGGGCAGAATTCTCGTGGCATCGTCAGGCAGAAGAAGATATTTCATCAGTGTTTAAGATTTAATCTTCAAAGGTACGATTTTTTTCTTATTCCATTATCACTTTTAAGCACTTTTCACGAAAAAAACATATAGTTGTCCAGAGATGATGTGGAAGTGTGGGATGGAAGGGATTTTGGGGATGAGTGGGAATCATGGGAAATTTGGGAAAATTGGGAAAATTGGAAAAATTTCTTTGATTCTATATTTCCTGCTCATTCATGAAGCGACGATGTCAAAGAGCGCTTGCGCGCAGACACATTTTGTGCGCTCTGCAAAAATAAGAGAAAAAGACAATAAGTGAAATAATAAAATCACATGAAAAAGAGCTGGCACGAAAGTATGCCAGCCCTTAGGTCTTTCAAAGCCAGAGACGAATCAACGCACTGGTTAGAATGTCAATTCGTAGCCCTTCTCATCGGCAAGTTATTCATCGTAGTTTCATAATCGAATAAAACTAATCAGTTGATACCGAGAATGATATTGATGATAAGGGTCACGTCTAATACATCTACTTTATCATCGCCATTGACGTTGGCGTTGTCGTAGTTGAACGGATTTGGATTCTTGTTTAGGATGTGGTTGATAACCGTTGTAACATCGTTCACATCCACTTTTTCATCTTCGTTGGCATCACCTGGCTTGCCTGGAGTGGGTTCTACGTAGGGATCGCCAATGTAGAGCTGATACTGGGCATAGCCGTTGCCTTGACAATACTCATAGACGTAGCAGTGGTTGTCGTCGATAGGCTCAACCTTGAACCAAGCGCCCACCGAAGGATTGGCATTATAGCCACCCGTGCCGAGCACAGGCACCGACAACAATGGTGCACAATTGGCACTCATATCCCTAACGGTAAAACCGCCGTTGTAGTTTGTGCCTGAAGCGTGAATGAAGAGTTTATGGCCAGCCAGCACAAAATAGGCACCACCACAGCTGGTGTTGCGTGCAGGAGGTGTAGTACTCGACGAGCCGGTGATATAGGTACCCTTGTCGGTGCCTTTGTAGTAGTTATAGCCGCTGTTTATCAC
>JAEEVB010000202.1 GCA_016287065.1 Muribaculaceae bacterium | reverse complement strand
GGTGTGTTCGGTTTCTTCATCTCTATAGACCTGTTCACCATGTTCATGTTCTATGAGGTGGCACTCATCCCCATGTATCTGCTCATTGGCGTGTGGGGCAGTGGCAACAAGAACTATTCGGCAATGAAGCTCACCCTGATGCTGATGGGTGGTTCGGCATTCCTGATGCTGGGCATCCTGGGCATCTACTTCCACTCATCTGCCGATGGTAACCTCACCATGAATGTGCTTGAAATTGCTCAAAACAATGCTATACCTGAGAACTGGCAGTTGTTCCTGTTCCCGATGACCTTTGTGGGCTTCGGCGTGCTGGGTGCCATGTTCCCGTTCCACACATGGTCGCCCGATGGTCATGCTTCGGCGCCCACAGCAGTGTCGATGCTCCATGCAGGTGTGCTTATGAAACTTGGTGGATATGGCTGTTTCCGTGTAGCTATCTATCTGATGCCCTTCGCCGCAAGCGAGTTGTCGTGGATTTTCCTGACGCTTACAGGCATCAGCATTGTGTACGGCGCATTCAGTGCCTGTGTGCAGACCGACCTCAAGTATATCAATGCCTACAGTTCGGTGAGCCACTGCGGTATGGTGCTCTTCGCCATCCTCATGTTCAACCAGACTGCAATGACCGGTGCAGTGCTGCAAATGCTCTCGCACGGTTTGATGACAGCCTTGTTCTTTGCATTGATTGGTATGATTTACGGACGCACGCATACACGTGACATTCGTGACATGGGTGGTCTGATGCAGATCATGCCGTTCTTGGGCGTGGGTTATGTGATAGCAGGTCTCGCCTCGCTGGGTCTGCCAGGCTTGAGTGGCTTCGTGGCCGAGATGACCATCTTTGTGGGCTCTTATGAGAACGCCGATGTGTTCCGCCGTGTGCTCACCATCTTGGGAACCTCTTCGATCGTCATCACCGCAGTCTACATCTTGCGTGTGGTGGGCAAGTTGCTCTTTGGTGCCGTGCAAAACGAGCATCACAAGCAGTTGACCGATGCCAACTGGTTTGAACGCCTGTCGACCACCACGCTCATGGTGTCGGTGGCCATTATAGGTTGCTTCCCCAACTTCTTCGTCGACATCATTCGCGATAGCTTCTTGCCCGTGGTAAATGCCCTGAGCGACTTTTTCCCGGTTGTGATACGATAAATGAAAGTGTTGAATTAAAAAAACAGATATAACACAATGGATTATTCTCAGTTTTTAATTATGCCGCAAGAGATTGGCCTGCTCGTGGTCTTCTTGCTTGTATTCTTATATGACACTTTTATGCCCGACAGGTGCCAGAAAGCGTTACCCACGTTTACGACAGCCCTGTTCGGTCTCTATACCGTGTTCAGTTTTCTTCCGGTTCACTCGGGAATGGCATTTGCCGGCATGTTTGAGTCGTCGGACGCCACTTGGGCGATGAAGGCCATCCTTAATGTGGGTATGCTGCTTGTGCTGCTACAGTCGATCAAGTGGGCCAACAGCGAGTTTGTAGCTGTGCGCCGTGGCGAGTTCTACGAGTTGCTGTTGCTCACGTTGTTTGGCATGTTCCTCATGGTTTCGGCTCGCAATATGCTCTTGTTCTACATTGGACTTGAGACTGCGTCGTTGCCGCTTGCCGCTCTGGCTGCCTTTGAGAAACATCACTATGAATCGCATGAGGCTGCTGCCAAGTATATGTTCACCGCCATCTTCTCGTCGGCCATCCTGCTGCTGGGCATGTCGTTCGTCTATGGCTTGGCCGGTTCGTTCGACTACAATGTGCTAGCCGGTGCGCTTGCCGATAAGCACTCGGCACTGCTCATCGCGGCGGTTGCTTTTGTGATAGCTGGCGTGGGATTCAAACTCTCGCTGGTTCCCTTCCACCTGTGGACTGCCGATGTGTATCAGGGAGCCCCCACAGTGGTGACCAGTTACCTGTCGGTCATCTCCAAGGGTTCGGCTGCTTTTGCCTTCCTGGTGATTCTGGTTCAGGTGTTTGGCACTGTGTATGCCGACGTGTGGAAATGGATGCTTTATGCCATCATCATTCTCACCATCACTATTGGTAACCTGTTTGCCGTGCGTCAGCGCAACCTGAAACGCTTCCTTGCATTCTCGTCGATTTCACAGGCGGGCTACATTATGCTCGGTATAGTTGGTGCCAATGTGCTTGGCATGACTTCGATGATGTATTACATCTTGGTCTACATCTTCTCTAACTTGGGTGCATTTGCTGTGATTGCCGTGATTGAGCGTCAGACCGACAAGGTGACCATCGACGACTACAACGGCTTGTTCAAGACCAATCCGTGGCTGGCGTTCACCATGATGATAGCTATGTTCTCGTTGGCAGGTATCCCGCCGTTTGCCGGCTTCTTCAGCAAGTTCTTCGTTTTTGCAGGAGCTTTGAAGGCTGCTGATACCGCCATCTACATCCTGGTGCTCATCGCGTTGATCAACACCATCATCTCACTCTACTACTATCTGCTGGTGGTGAAGGCTATGTTCATTCGTCAGGATGAGTGTACCATTCCCACACTCAAGTCGCACTGGAGCGAGAAGACTGGCATGATTCTGTGCTCGTTGGGTATCATACTCATCGGTCTTGTGAGCTGCATCTACACCTTCCTGAATTCAGTGTCTGAGAACTCGAGTACTCTGTTCAACATCAACTGACACTATTACACACTGATATGATGAAGAGACTGCCTCTTGAGGCGGTCTCTTTATTTTTATACATTGCTCGTGACGTTGACGTTGTTTTTATGCATTGTTGATGTTTTTTTTCAAAAGATTTGTAGTTGTGTGTTAATTTTATTTTATAACTTTGTGTCTTAAGAATATGAAGTAGTGGCTTGCTGCCTAATTCTCCTTTTTGAAGTCTACAATAAAAATAACAATAAATATGCGAAAGTTTCTTAGTTTATTATCACTGCTGGCTGGCTTGTGCATGAATGCACAGGTGGCAACAGTCACCTCTGATGTGGTGCTTACCGATAGCGCAGCTTATTTTCCGCAGCTCAGTCTTGACGGGAAGCATCTGGTCTATGCGCCTACCGATGCCCATCCGCTCATTTTGCAGGATGTTGCCACAGGTGCTACCCGCATTGTGAGCGACGAGGGCTTGCCTGGTTTTGATGCTGTGTTTGACAAAAAAGGCAATATTGTCTTCATGACGATAGAACAGCGAAAAGGCCGTCTTCTTTATCGTGGCGTTAGCTGCTACGATGTGAAAAAGGGCAAAATCCGCCAATTGCTCAAACCTCAACATGGTGCCGTGCACATTGTGAAAGGAACCAAGGGCCTGGCCTTGATAGGGGAGAGCAAAAGTCGAGACCTGAAGAAGGCCGGTACAGTGGCATGGACGCAAGGCGACCGACTCATGATTTCGGTGAAAGGCAATGTGCGTCAGCTACGACCTGTACAAGGCACTGTGGGCCTGCTATGGGCTTCGGTGTCGCCCGATGGCACCCGTGTGGCTTTTGAGGCAGCTACTAAAGGCGTGTATGTGTGTGACCTCGATGGTAACCATCTCACCCCGCTGGGCATGTATCTGATGCCTTGCTGGTACAATAACGATTATCTTGTGGCAATGAGTAACGCCGGCAACATTCGTCTGACTGGCTCCAACATTCATCTGCTTAAGGCCGATGGCTCACAGGCCCAGATACTCACTGATAAAGAGATTGCCGCCATTCAGCCCATGGTGAGCGGCGACAAGATTGTGTTCACGACCAAGACGGGTCAGGTTCACGTCATGACCCTATCGATTCAAGATGCTATGAAAGGAGGAACAGAACAATGAAGAAGATTATGCTTGCATCAGTTGTGCTGGCAACTGCATTTTGCTGCAGCTTGCCCACCCAGGCCAAGCCAGAAGTGAGGCCACGCGTCTTTGTCAACCCTGGTCATGGCGGCCTCGACAGTGATGACCGTCCTTGCCCCTTCTATTGTTATGGCATGGGCGACACGGTGTCATACTATGAATCGGTGTCTAACTGGTACAAGGGCAATGCTCTGGTTGGCATCTTGCAGCGCAAAGGCTACGAGACTGCCATCTCGCGTGTGAACAATACTACTGAAGATGACCTTGACCTCTTCGAAATCATGTCACTTGCTGCCAATAGCGGTGCCGACATGTTCTTTGCCATCCATAGCAATGCGACTGGTATTCAGCGGAGCATGAATGCCCCGCTTGCGCTATATCGCGGCTTTACAGGCGCACCCGCAGTTGAAGGAAACGATGTGATTGCCAAGCTCATGATGGAAGCTCTAGGGGGCAATGAAGCCACTCAGTGGTCGTCGGAACCGGAGATTTCAGGCGACTGGACCTTCTATGACTGGGGTTACAAGGTGGGTCTTGGCGTGTTGCGATACAACAAATTGCCAGGTATGCTGTGCGAGGGCTCATTCCATGACTACATAGGAGAGCGATGCCGTCTCGAGAACCCCGACTATTGCTGGCTTGAGGCTTGGAATCAGTCGTGTGCTATGGACAAATACTTCGACCACGAGCCCAAGATTCAGTTAGGCTGTATTGCCGGTTTACTGCGTAGTTCTGAAACCAGCCCTTACCAGAAGGATGGATATCAGCTTTATGGCGATGATAATAAAAGAGGTAAGAATGGCTATGAGATGAAGCTCTTTGATGCCGACAAGAAACATGTGGCCACCTATGTGA
>JAEEVB010000005.1 GCA_016287065.1 Muribaculaceae bacterium | reverse complement strand
ATTGCGCAGCGTGTAGTTGTTCAGGCCCTCATCGCTCTCGTAGCCATAGCCCTCAATCACGCGCCCTTCCTTCTCAATGTGTATGAAAGCCTCAGAGAACAGCTTGTGCTTATTCTGGTCCCATATCATGTTGTCGGTAAGTATCTTGTCGCCTCGTGCATTATTCACACGCACGTTGCCCACAAGGCTCCACACCTTCGACAGTTCATCATAGTAGGCCGAGTCGCAAATGATTGAAGACTTAGTCGAGTAGTTCTCGTTCAACTCCTCGGCCACCACTCCATCGGGGAAAATCCAGTGCGGCCGTGACGACTCCTCAAACATGAGCCACACCTTAGCATTGATACGGTAACGCGTGCGCCCCTCGTCGCTCACCACCGTCTGCACATCTCGTGTCGACATCGATGGCACCTTCTCGGGGTCGGTAGCACGGTTCACCATATTCTTGACCTCGCCTTTGCACGAGGCAAGGACGAGGCTCAGCACAATAGCGACGAGTGTGAGAATACGATACATCTCCAAACGTGTTAACTCAGAAATATGTGACGGTTTATCGGATCTTGTTCTTCCAGAACCACATCTCGTTGAAGGTAACACTCAAGGTCACATTCAGGTAATCTTCCTTAATTAAATTGGTGGGTGCCGTATAGCGGTGCTTCCACTCCACACCCAGATTCACCAACGTCTTGCTGCCCAAAGCGGGGAATCCAAAGCCAAGCGACAAACCATAGTCGCGCAACTTGTTGCCCTGAACATTCTGATAATCGTTGTTATAGAAGCCACCTATCCTGTAGGCTATGCGTTTCAGGTAACTGCCACGAGGATCGGGCACATATTGCATACCGGCAGCCACTTTCCAGCGATCGTTAAACTGCATCTTGTCGCTTTCAAATCCCTTCAACGGCTCATATTTCGTCTTTGACCAGTCTTGATAGGTAAAGTCGATTTCGCCAAAGAACTTGGCTCCATGAGTGAAACTGATACCAGCTCCAATGGTGTTAGGCATCTCATAGCGACCTTTCATCGACATGTACTGCACCGTGTCGGGCTTGGTTGATTGCGTTTCGTTGTAGGTGCCCCAAGTGTGACCATGGAACGACTTCTTGGGAGAGTAGGTAGCACCAATCACCACACGATCGTCCTTGCTCAGGTTAATGCCATACTGAGCACCCACATGCACGTTCCAGTCGCGCAGTTCCATCGTGCGCAAGAAGAGGCTGGAACTTGACGAAGTCGAGTTGATATAGGTGCTATTAGTGATGGTACCGAACAAATAGGAGAAGTTGACACCTAACGAGAAATTCTTGAAAGGTTCCCAACCAGCACCTAAATACAGTTCGGAGAGCGAACCGTCGCCCGAACGCGACTCACTACCATTATCAAGTTTACTGCCAAAAGAGTAGCCAACCGATGAATAAGGCACCAGTCCAAATGAGCCACCCAGATGATTGGCAATTCTGAAGCATGACGTGATGTAGTCGAGTCCGCCACCAAAGTTGTGGCCTTTCCTACTTCTGGGAATCTCTTCCATCCACACATTAGTCAGGTCCACACCTATGTCCCACATGAATGTAAGCGAGTCGGTCTGAGAATAAGAAGCAGGGTTCATCACATTAATCTGATGTCCGTTCTGCGTAGCGACACCCACGCCACCCATGTGACGCTGCATGCCAGTTGCATTCTCGCCCAACATGCCATAGCCTATGCGGGAATAGGGGCTACTTGTCTGCCCTTGAGCCTGAGCCACCATAGAGGTGCCCAACAGGGCTATTGCGATAAGAAATCTGTTAGTTGCCTTCATTATATCTTAAAATTCTGTATAATCCGTTTGACAATAAATCGTTATCAACTCGAGCCTCCATGCGCATGTACCGGGCAAGCAGAGCACCATCGCCACCGGTGACAAAAACCGTCACCTTATCGACATTCAACTGTTCCTTGACGCGGACAACTGTAGCCTCGACCTCGGCGGCCAGCCCCAGTACAGCACCACTGCGCAGTGCTGTCACAGTGTCGTGCCCCCATGCTGGAGTATCGCCCTCGGCTTCAACGAGAGGCAACGCACTGGTGTAGTGGTTCAGGGCCTTGAGCCGAGTACTGATACCTGCCACAATATTGCCCCCTAGAAAGTTGCCTTGCGCATCCACCACATCGATGGTCGCTGCCGTGCCCGCATCTACCACAAGTGAGGTGGCACCGGGGTTCAAATACCAGGCTCCTACCGCCGTAGCCACGCGGTCACTGCCCAGCGTGTGCGGCGTACCATATTTCACGCCAATGGGCAGAGGAGTGCTGTGACTCAGGCGCATATAGCGTCGCAGATGGCAGTGCAGAAAGTCGTCGATATGACCGTCGATCTTGGTCACGCTCGACAATATCCCTTCTTCGATGGCATGCTGTTCAACAACCGATGCCAGCAAGTCGCAAGTGACCTTGCCCACCCGCTGCCGGTCAATGAGCACATCGCCGGCATATATCGCCAGTTTCGCGCTCGAATTGCCCATATCGATTGTCAGGCTCTTTGTCATTAACGTGCAAAATTAATAAAACGAGTTGAATTAATCCCGTTTTTCCACATATTTTAGCATTTTTCAAACTGCAAGCATTGCAAATTAGAGCATTTTAACCCGATGCGGCCATCAGGTTTTGTGTGTAGAAAGAAAAAATCACTCTTTTTCAGCGTTTTTCTCCTTCTTTTGCTCATGCTCCACGGCAAAGGTGGCATAGATCTGCAACACAGCGCCAGCCATCAGGAAGGGAAGCCAATTCTGGCTGCTCACCTCTGGATAGAGCAGGAAAAAGGCCGACACACAGTAGAACAATGCCGAAATCTTTCCCATGCGGTAGAGGCGCTTGATGCGTACATTATTGCCCTGATAGCGTTCGGTGAGACGCTCGGCAAGCGCCAGCACGGCACCAAAGGCAAAAACATATTTGGTGTATTCCCAATGCACATTCACCAGAGGCAGCACCGAGGTCACCAGCATGATGAGCAGGGCCACCGTAAGCATCAGGTTCTGTATTCTTGATTGTTTTTCTTTCGATAACATAATGGTTTGTGTGGGTAATGATTAAAAATGCCAATATTCGGGGTCACGCCAATCGTAGGTCTTCTTGGGCTTGTCAGGAGCCGGCTGCACCGAGGGAGTGTTGCCCTGATTCTCATAGGGATTGTAAGGGGAATATTGCGTTGTGCCGTGACCGGGCTGACGCTTCACGATGTAGCGAGCCAAGCGGTCAAGTGCAGTGCTGTATCGCTTCTTGTCCACTTTGCCGTAATGTGGGTCAACCCCTTCGTAGATACTCATCAATGTCCCGCCTCCGTCATAGTAAATCAAGGCGCAGTCATCAAACACGTGACCCTGTTCGTAAATATCAATGGCTTTGCTCAAGCGTGGTATATACTGGTCAGGTTTGAGCAGCAACTTCTGGTCGAAGTCAAATTCCAGCGCCATGCCGGCATTCTTCGCCTTTTCGATTGCTCCTTCCAGATAGTTCTCATCGTGTTTCTCTTTGATTACATAGTTGGGCTGCATGTAGGCAAAGTCAAAGCCAGCCGTATCCCACTTCATGCATCCGCGGGCATAGTTGTAGGGCGACCAGTAGAAGTGCTTTCCTGCCTTGTGCACGAGGGCACTCACCTGCTGCAGCAGGCTTTCGGTCACTGTCACCAGGTCTTCCTCAACCCAATAGAAACCTTCCAGGTCTATATTCTTGTAACCATTCTTCTTGAACCGTGAGATTAACTCGCTCATATACCATTCCACAGCCTTCAACTGGTCTTTTTCCTTAGAAAAGTCCATGCGACTTGACCCTATCTTGCCCCAGTCGGTCTGGTCCTTGATGGGAACTGGAAGGCAAAGTATCACCTTGTGTCTGAATGGTGGTGCACCAAGGGTGGCCTTTTGCCGCTCGATGCACTTGTCAAGCGCATCAAGTGCCTTGTTTCGCTCAAACACGCGGTCCATGAGCCACTCCCAATCGCTTTTTACGGCATTACGCTTTTTCGTCATATTGTTGATATAGGACACTTCTTTGGTTGCAAACTCAATGAAGATGAAACCTTGGAAAAGCCACGAACGCGAGCCGTCGGCATAAGTGTGCGTTACATAAGGGATGAACTGGTCTACAGTCCAGTCGGGGCGACTCAGGTTGCCCTGATAGATGAGTACGATGTCACTGATAGGATTCTTTGTGAACGCACCCTTGGGCTGTGCGCTGCCTACCAGACTCAATGCTGCTACAAGGAGCATCGTGATGAAAATAAAATGCCTATTGTGTCGCATAGGTGTATCAGGGAATGTCGGTAATATAAACTTCTTCGTTCAGTCGCTTCATGCCGTAGTGTTCACGCACGATGCGCTCCTGCGTGGCCTTGTCGGTGTTCAGTTCCTGAATTTTTTTCTCATAAATGAGCGCCGAATCTTCATTGGCTTTGATTTCGGCCTTCAGCGCCTTGATCTCTTTCTTGTATTTGATGATGTTCATGAAGTTATACTCCTTGTTGAGAAACAGGAGGCTGGCAATGAACACGAGGAATACCACAAGCGGGATGTTCAGCCACTTGGGTATCCACGACGGACGAGTGAAGTTTTTACCAAATATATTCATAGTAACACGTATAATGCAAAAGTTATTTCAACAAGTCGGGACGAAGCTGGCGGGTGCGCTTCATGGCCTGCTCCATTTTCCACTCCTCAATCTTGGCAAAATTACCGCTGAGCAGCACATCGGGAACTTTCCAGCCATTGAACTCGGCCGGACGAGTGTAGACAGGTGCCTCCAACAGATTGTCCTGGAAGGAATCGTTGAGCGCACTCTGCTCATCGCCTATCGCGCCGGGAATGAGCCTCACAATCGAGTCGGCAATCACCGCAGCGGGCAGTTCGCCACCAGTGAGCACATAGTTTCCTATCGAGATCTCCTTGGTGATGAGATGCTCACGGATGCGGAAGTCCACCCCTTTGTAGTGGCCACATAGGATGATGAGATTCTGCGCCAGCGAGAGCGCATTGGCCATGGGTTGGTCGAGCAGGTCGCCATCGGGCGAGGTGAATATCACCTCGTCGTAGTGCCGTTGCGACTTCAGTTCCTCAATACAGCGATACACTGGCTCTATCTGCATTACCATGCCCGCCTCACCACTAAAGGGGTAATCGTCGACCTTGCGGTGCTTGCGAGTCGACCAGTCGCGCAGGTTATGGACATGGATTTCGACCAGTCCTTTGTCTTGAGCACGCTGCAAGATAGAGCAGTGCAAAGGCGAGTCGAGCGCCTCGGGCATCACGCTTAATATGTCGATTCTCATTTTTTCGGCCATAACATGCTTTGGGAGTATTACAAATTGCAAAATTACGAATAAATTTGATTTCTCACCATCTTTCAGCCAAAGAAAACAAATCTATATCATTAGTGAGCAATATTTCGGAAAATATATCTATATTTGCGGTAACCATTTCATGATGCCTGTCAATGAAACGATGCCTGTTCCATATCGTCATTTGCCTGTTTTCCCTATCGGTGCTTGCACAAGACTGGGCGGTGAATCCGCCGCTAAAGGCCGTGAGACTCGGCGGAGAGAACAACAAACGAGTGGAGCAAAGCTGGCAGCACCTGCAAGAGGTAGCCAAGGGTCTTACCGACTCACTCACCAAGCATCCCACCGATGCGCCTCTCGTTGCCAATGCCGCACAAGTTGCATTTGCATTGAGTCTGGAGGCACAGGCTCTCAAAGAGTCATCTACCACTCTTGACTCGCTCATGAAAATGCTCACCGCCACTCTCAACCCGCAAGGCTACTGGGGCAAGCCCGCAGGCAACACACTTGACGAACGTCAGATAGCGGTCAACGGTTTGCTGCTCAAAGCGCTTTGCGAGTATCAAAGGTACCATGCCGCCGACTCGGTGAAGCGTCACATTCATGACCTGGCACACAATCTCTTTGTTCCTAACACCGAGCGATTTGAGCAGTACACACTCAAGACTTCCAGGCCCTGGTGGCATAAACTCCTGTTCTGGAAACGTGACAACAGCGGCTGGGCCTTCTCCAAGCCACGCGGCATGTTGCTCGAAGGCATGACCGGAGTGATGCAGGCATGCATGGTGCTGCGCGACAGTACACTTGCCCCAGTGGTAGATGCTTTCGTAAACTCGGCAATGAAGCATATCTCAAAAGCTTCCATCAGTTCTCGCTATCTAACGGCTGCCCTGCGTATGAGCCTGCAGTGGGCCGAACATAACAATGACGCCAAACTGGCGCAAATGGTGCAGGCGCAGTTCGATGCACTCATGAAACAACGCCTCACGGCCAACTTCGAGGTGGCAGAGAACGATATTCTCACTTCGGTCACCGCCACCGCCGACGCCTTCATGCTTGCCAACGACTTGTGGCGATACAGTGGCGATACCCGCTATCTGGAATTTGCACAACTCATCTACTTCAATGGCCTGTGCTCGATGCAGAACAGCGACTGTGACTTCGTGTCGCACTCGGTACCCTCGCCCACCCGACCCCACCTCGTTGCCATGCCGCAAGCACCGCGGGAAAGCAGTGCTCAAGGTGTTGAGGCGCTTACGCATCTGTGCCGTTATGCCACAGCCGTTAAAGCCGACACATTCTACATAAACCACCTTGTCACTGAAATGACAGGGCCAAAAATGAATGGCAACAACATCTCTATGTTGATTACGTCCAAGTATCCCTATGACGAGGGAACCATTGACTTTATGCTACTCAAAGCGCCCGATGACGAGGTCTCGTGGAAAATCTTCCTTCCCCACTGGCTCAAGGCCACAAACCTCAAAATCAACGAACAGGAAGACAGCTGTGCGGTTGACGACAAGGGATTCGTCACATTCAAGAAAGCATTTGAACAATATGCCTCTGTTTCGGTTGCCATTGCCGACAGTTCTTGGTGCGACACACCTCTCTCTCTCCAGGGAAAGGCCGCAATGCGACACGTGCTGAAAGGTCCGTTGATGCTTGGCAACCAGTCTGACAGCATCACATCACTGCCCCCGAAAGTCAAACTGCAAAATCAACGCGCCGGCAAGTGGAAGGTGAAAGGTTCAAAGGCAACGCTCACACCCATCAACCACATGATGCAACCCGATGCTCTCGACCCCAAAGTCAAACGTATGCAAGTCCTCTTCCCCCTTCAGTAAAATGCCAGAATACGTCATGGGCGTTTTTAAGGAAATGATATTTTGGGGATAGCATGGAAGCATGAAACTTTTAGGAAAAGTGGGAAAAACGGGAAATCTGGGAATTTTGGGAAATTGGGGAAATCCGGGAAATTTGCGGATAAGTTTTATATTTAGCTGATTTTGAGTCTGTTGGTTGTTTAGGCATCATACTGCATTCGTTATTTATAATGGTGCTCTCATTGTTTATTGTAGTACTTTCGTCAAAATTTATCTGAGGTCTCGGAGAACTCGGAGAACTCAGTTTGATGGATGTAAGAATATCAAAAAGCGTGTTTAGGTGCAGGCGAAGATATTAGGTGAAGGAAAAAGCACCAATATCAAAAACAAAGGCTATGAACATAAGAACTTGACCCAAACCCTGCGGGGCCTAACGCGAATTTTTACGAATTTAGCCAATTTCGCTAATTATATATTCACCGGATTCGCGCAATTCGCGTTGAAAAACATGGTGCCGTCTATGGAGTAAAGTAGTTCAAGAGTTCCGTAGTCTCTCAAAACCTGTCAAAAAGTGAGAAAAAGGGGCGGGTGTTTTGAGTTTTGCTGGTTTTTGTGTATTTTTGTAGAAATGAATCCATGATTGCAAATCAAATACAAACAGAATATGAAAACCAAATCGTTACTTCTCGCTTTCGTGTGCACCATCTTGTGCGCTCTCAATGCCGTGGCTGCCGAAGGCTACGCGGTCTACACTTCGAGCAACAACACACTCACCTTCTACTATGGCGAAAAGCCCTCGGGGGCTTTTAGTTTGACCACGACGGGCTATCCAGAGTGGTATTTGTCTGGCACTTATGCTGCTGTAACCCGTGTGGTATTTGACCCATCTTTTGCCCAAGCAAGGCCCAAATGGACCGATTTTTGGTTTTACAAGATGGACAGGCTCACCACCATCACGGGAATGAATTACCTCAACACCAGCGAAGTGACTTCAATGATTGGCATGTTTAATGACTGCTCTAAGATTGAGAGCATAGATGTGAGTCATTTCAACACATCGAAGGTGACCAACATGGCATACATGTTCCAGGGTTGTTACAATCTGACCTCGGTCGATTTGAGCCACTTCAACACATCGAAGGTGATATCGATGGGTTATATGTTCTTTAGTTGTTCTAAACTGGCAAGTCTTGACCTTACCAGTTTCAACACTGGGAATGTGACGAATATGTTTTCAATGTTCCTGGGTTGTGAAAAGTTGAAGAGTCTTGACCTGAGCAGTTTCAACACATCTAAGGTAACCAATATGAGCTGGATGTTCTATTCGTGCAAGAATCTTAAAACCATCATTGTCGATAAGAATTGGAGCACAACGGCTGTCACTGAATCAACCAACATGTTTGCCATTTGTTCATCACTAGTGGGCGGGGCAGGCACCACCTATGACGATGATCACGTTGATGCTGCCTATGCACACATCGACGGTGGCCCCAGCAATCCTGGATATTTGACTTCAAAATCAGCACAGCGTGGTGATGTGAATGGTGATGGAAAGGTGAATGTGAGTGATGTAACCACCCTCGTTAATATGATTCTGGGCATTGTTCCTAAGGACGCTGTGCGTGGCGACCTAAACGGCGACGGCAAGATAAACGTGACCGATGTCACTACCCTAGTTAATATAATTCTAGGCATCCAGTAACCTGATCTCGCTACGCTCGAGTTTAGGGTTGAGCGTTGAGGGTTAAGGGTTGAGAAACTCAACTACGGATTAATTTGATTAATATAGAAATTCAAGTAGAGGGGCGGCATCACTTGTCGCCCCTCTGTAGCTCTTGCTACAATTATCATTAATAAAAATAATTGTCAATTAATAGTCATCAATTGTCTGACTATCAAATCACCATCGCGTCAGCCACTCCTCAACTCCCTTAACTCCGTAGAGATAACGCGGGCGGGCAAAAAACTTGATTTGTTTTGGGTTTTGTCGCACTGCAATAATCTTTTTATTATCTTTGCAACTGCTAATTGTTATGCATTTGTTTCATGAACACGATTGAACTGAGAAATACGCTGCCGGCCGTGTTTGCCGGCCGTGAAAAGAACGAGAGCGAAGTGTGGCTCCAGAACCTCACCTTCGAGAAGGGGAAGCACTACCTTATCTCGGCCGAGAGCGGCACCGGCAAGTCGTCGATGTGCAGCTACATCTACGGCTACCGTGTGGACTACTCGGGCCGGTTCCTGTTCGACGGACAGGACATACGCTCGCTCACGGTGCAGCAGTGGTGCGAGGTGCGCAAGCGCCAGATTGCCTATCTGCCGCAGGACATGCGCCTGTTTCCCGAACTCACCGCTCTGGAGAACATCCAACTCAAAAACCAGCTCACCGGCTTCAAGACTGAGGCGCAGATACTGCCCCTGTTCGAGGCGCTGGGCATCGCCGACAAGGTGAACAGCCCCGTGGCAAAACTCTCGATAGGGCAGCAGCAGCGCGTGGCCATCATTCGCACCCTGTGCCAGCCGTGCGACTTCATCTTGCTCGACGAGCCGGTGAGCCACCTCGACGAGACCAACAACCGCATTGTGGCACAACTGGTACAGGAAGAGGCTCAGCGTCAGGGCGCCGGTATCATAAGCACCTCGGTGGGCAATAATGTGAAGATTAACGTCGATAAAGAATTCAAGCTATGAAAGGACTCATGTGGAAACTGCTGCGCAAGCACATCAGCACCTCGCAGCTCATAGGCTTCTCGATAGCCAATCTCATAGGACTCACCATCGTGATTTTGGCCGTGCAATTCTATAACGATGTGCTGCCCATCTTCAACGACGAGGAGAGTTTCATACGCAAAGACTATGTCATCATCACCCGCAACATCTCCAGCGCGGGCGCCATCATGGGCACCAGTGCCGAATTCAGCGACGAAGACATTGCCGACATCGAGCAGCAGCCCTGGTGCCGCAAAGTGGGCCGTTTCACCAGCAGCAAATTCAGCGTGGTGGCCTCGATAGGCGGTGGCACGAGCCCCATGATTCGCACCATGTTCTTCTTCGAGTCGATTCCCAACTCGTTTCTCGATGTCGATTCCACTTCGTGGCACTTCAATCCACAAAGGCCTCAGGTGCCAGTGATCATGTCGCGCGAGTACCTGTCGCTCTACAACTTCGGGTTTGCCGCCACACAGGGCATGCCCAAGGTGAGCGAGGGCGAGGTGAGCAGCGTGCCGCTCAACTTCAACCTGTCGGGCAACGGACACTACGACATGATGGGTGGCCGCATAGTGGGCTTCTCTAACCGCCTGAACACCATCATTGTGCCCGACGAGTTCATGCGGTGGGCCAATGCTCGCTATGGCACTGGCGAGGTGCAGCAACCGCTGCGACTCATCATCGAGGTGAATCGCCCGGGCGACCCCAAGATTCAGGCCTATATGGATGCACACAAATACATGATTGCCGGCGACAAGATGGCGTCGAGCAAGACCTACTATCTGCTCACCCTCGTCATCATCATCGTCATCGTGATAGGCGTGCTCATCAGCCTGCTCTCGTTCTTCGTGCTCATGCTCAGCATCTACTTGCTATTGCAGAAAAACACCAAGAAACTGCAAGACCTGCTCTTGCTCGGCTACTCGCCCGCACAGGTGTCAAAACCCTATGTGAAGATGGTGTTCTTCATCAATGTGGCGGTGCTCGTCGCTTCGATTGTGCTCATGCTGCTGGCACGCAGCTGCTACATGCCCATGCTGCGTGAGATGGGCACCAAGGGCGGCTCCATCGTCCCCGCCCTGATTGTGGCGGTAGTGATCATGGGCGCTATCACGGCAGGCAATGTGTGGGCCATCAGACGCAAAATCAAATCGCTCTGGATTCAAGATTAAGCTATGACACTGAAACAAAGGATACATCGGCTCCAGGTACGCTTGCGCTGGATAGAGCGAAAAAAGCGCCGCGTCAGCTATGCTCCGCAATCGTCGCAGGAAGAGCACACCTGCCAGCATTGCGGCACACAGTTCCAGGGCAACTACTGCCCGCAGTGCGGCAAGGTGGCCAGTTGGCAACGGCTCACCTTCAAGCGGCTTTGCCTCAATTTCCTTGACATCTGGGGGTTGGGAAACCGCCCCATGGTGCGCACCATTCGCGACCTCTTCTGGCGACCCGGCTACATGATTCAAGACTACCTCAACGGGCATAGTTTGAGCTATTTCCCACCCTTCAAGATGCTTGCGGTGTTCACCATCTTCATCATTTTCCTGGCATGGTGTTTCGATATCAACTATCAAGGGTCGGGCTTATCGTTTAAAAGCATAGAGGCAGAGCTGGGTGCCAATACAAAATTGTTGTTAGCCTATCTGCAGGCAGCTATCAAGTTCTTGAATGAGCATCTGCTCTACACGATTATCTTGCAAAATGTGCTGGTTGTGCTCATCACATGGCTTGTGTTCAAGAAGAAATCGAAACTGAATCTTGTGGAGACATTCTTCTCGCAAATCTACATCAACTGCCAGTTCCACATCATCACGATTGTTCTGATTCTCATCACACAGAGTCTTTCTGACATTTTCGTGTATCCCTACATGGTCCCCTTCTGGCTGGTGTTTATCATGCTTATTTATGACTACCGGCAACTTTATGGCCTCAAGACATGGCCAGTCGTGTGGAGAATCTTGCTCATTACCTTCCTACTGATACTTACCTATTTGATTCTGATCATTGCAGTAATAGTGATTATTGCGTTAGTGGGCTCCTTGATGTAACCAGAATGTGCTATGCTGTTTAATTCTGTAGAATTCATATTGTTCTTGCCGCTCGTGTTCTTGCTCTACTGGTTTGTGTTCAAGCCACGCAAGATGCAGAACCTGTTGCTGCTTGCTGCAAGCTATGTGTTCTACGGCTGGTGGGACTGGCGCTTCTTGCTGCTCATCGTCGCCACCTCGCTCAGCAGTTACATGAGCGGACTGCTTATAGTGAAGTTTGAAGGGAACCGCTCCTCTCAGCGCTTGGTGAGCACTGTGAACATTGTGTTCAACCTGCTCATTCTCGCTACTTTCAAGTATTTCAATTTCTTTGTCGAGAATCTCGATGCGCTGTTCTCGGCAATGGGATACAAACTCGACTGGGTCACTCTCGACGTGATTCTGCCGGTGGGCATCTCGTTCTACACCTTCCAGGCATTGAGTTACAGCATCGATGTGTACCGCCATGCCATCAAGCCCACGCGCAGCATGGTCGACTTTTTTGCCTACATCAGTTTCTTCCCGCAACTGGTGGCTGGCCCCATTGAGCGCGCCACGCGCCTGCTGCCGCAGTTCCAGGCGGGGCGCACCTTCAGCCAGTCGGCCGCCATCGACGGCAGCCGCCAGATGCTTTGGGGTTTCTTCAAAAAGATGGTGGTGGCCGACACCTGTGCCTTCTTTGTGAATGCGAGTTGGGACAACTACGCCTCGCTATCGAGCATCAATCTGCTCATGTTGGGAGTCCTGTTTACCGTCCAGATTTATTGCGACTTCTCGGGCTACAGCGACATCGCCATAGGTTGCGCACGTCTCTTCGGCTTCAACCTCACACGCAACTTCAATTATCCCTATTTCTCGCTTTCCATTCCCGAATTTTGGAGAAGGTGGCACATCTCGCTCATGTCGTGGTTCCGCGACTACATCTACATTCCGCTGGGCGGCAGCCGTTGCGCCCGGAGCAAGGTGCTGCGCAATGTGCTCGTTGTGTTCCTGGTGAGTGGCCTGTGGCATGGGGCCAACTGGACTTTTATTGTGTGGGGCCTCTACCATGCCGTCATCATCGGCATCTACATTGTGCTGGGCATCAACACCAAGGGGCCAGGCGTTGAAGAATCACGCCGATGGCTGCCCAGCCTCAAGAATGTGGTGCTCATGCTCTTCACCTTTGCACTTGCAGTGGTGGGCTGGATCATTTTCCGTGCCACCAGCATGACCGAGGCCTGGCAGTTCCTGAGCGGACTTGCCACGCATTGGTGGTTTGACGGCTTTGTTGGCGGCAAGTTTGCGCTACTGCTCGCAGTGCCTGTTTTCCTTGCCGAGTGGGTGCAGCGCAGCAAGCAGCACGCCCTGCAGTTCTCGGGTCATGGCCTATGCCGCTACCGCCTGGTGCGCTGGGCCATCTATTATCTGTTGCTCTACGCCATCTATCGCTGGGCGTTGCTTCAGAATGTGAGTCAAACATTTATTTACTTCCAATTCTGACGCCCCGCCATGAAACACTACCTGCTCAAACTCCTGCTTTTCCTCTCGCCCATCCTGCTGATTGTAGGCACCTATGTTATTCTCGATCCTTTCAAGGTCATCTGGCACTACGATAACTACTATGCTAACTTGCGTGAGGTTATTATCAACCGAGGTTATGTGTCAACCCAGGTGTTCGACAATCAGAACGATACATGCCACTACGACTCCTTCATCCTTGGCAACAGCACCAGTCTCGCTTTTCATATCAAGGAATGGCAACAACACATTGGAACCGACACTCGGTGTTTCCACTTTGATGCCATGAGCGGTTCTGTAGAAGGTTTGCTTCTAAAGGTGAAACATATTGATAAACAAAAGAACCAAATAAAAAACGCCCTGATATTAATCGACCACAGAATGCTGGAAAGAGGAAATTACCAGAGCCATATCTATATGCAGCCACCCTCGCTCACTCATAACCAAAACTTCTGGAAATTCCATTGGGTTCACTTCGTCTCTTTCCTGAATACCAAGTTCTTCAAGGCTTATATTGATTACCGTTTCAATGGCAAATTGAAACCTTATATGAAAGATATTCTCTGTCCTCGGGATGACATTAAATATGATGGCAAAACCAATGAAATAGAATATGTTTACAGAGAAAAACGTATTGCCGACAATATTTATTATGAACCTGAATTTATTCAGAAACTAATTACGGGACAACATCCAGATTCTACTGATGTGGCACACATCAATGGGGAGAAGCGCAAGATGTTCACTGAGATAGCCAATATATTCAAGCGACACCACACGCGGGTAAAGGTGGTTATAAGCCCGTTCTGGGATCAAATTCGGCTCAATCCTACTGATTTGAAGTGCCTGCAAGACATCTTCGGCAAGGAGAATGTATATAATTTCAGTGGGCCTAACAAGTGGAATGCCGACTACCACAACTACTATGACAATATACACTACCGCCCCCAAGTGGCGACTGAAATACTCAACATTATTTACACTGAGGGCTCTGAAAGTTCTCAGGGTCCCGTGAAATCTGAGAGTTCGGAGGAACAGTAAGGTTAATTGTAGAGGAAGAGGGGTATAAGCAGCAAGATGGTAAAGATGAGCATGTTGCGTGCTGTGGCTCCCAGCAGGGGGTTGAGCGCAGCACCCGTGCGCTTGCGCAGCTGCAGCCAGGTGAGCGTGTGCAGAATCAGGTAGATGGCAGGAGCAAACAGCGCCCACAACGGCATGGTGAAGAACATGCGCAGCCACAGTGCCGCCATCACGGCAAAACCAATGTAGCCGTTAAACAGATAGGCAACCAGACCAGCCTGCTTGCCGAAGACCACGACCGAGGTGCGTTTGCCAGCTTCGCGATCGTCGGCCTCGTCGCGGTAGTTGTTCACCAGCAGCACATTCACCCCCATAAAGCCAATGCATATCGATGCCATCATCACGAAGGGGTCGAAAGTGCCCGCAATCACGTAGTAGGTGAAGTTCACGGGAATGATACCATAGAAGATAAACACTGCCAATTCGCCCAGCGTGTGATAGCTGAGCGGATAAGGACCTGTGCTGTAAGCTAGCGTTCCGACAGCTGTTACCACACCCACCAGCACCAGCACCCACCACTTGCCCGCAGGTGCATAAGGCAGCATGGCAAGGCCCACACCGCATGCCACTGCCAGCGTAGCATAGGTTGCAATCTTGAGGGTGCGCGGTTTGATGTCGCCCTCGGTCACACCGCGACGCGGACCCACGCGGCCCTTCTTGTCGGCCCCGTGCTTGTAGTCATAATACTCATTTGCAAAGTTCGACACAATCTGCGCCATCAGTGCAAAAACGATGCACAGGATGGCAGGAACGAGCCTGAAGCAGTGGTTCCATTTGGCAAAGCCCAAGGCGATGAGCACACCACTCAGCGACACCGGCAGCGTGCGTAACCGCATGGCTTCTATCCATATTTTAAGTTTTTTCATTGCGTTTTCATGTTTTTGTAGGGCAAAGTTAGTGATTTTTCGAAAAAATATCTATTTTTGCAATAATTGAATGATTGCCGAAATGCCACAAAGCGCTTCACATATCGCCAAGACTTTATTATTCATTGCCCTGGCAGTGACCACGCTCTTTTCCTGCAATAAAGGGCATCAAGATGTGCCGCGTCCGGCCCGCTCGGTCTACTACTGGCGCACCGTGATGCAGCTCGACAGTGCCGAGCGCAATTTTTTGGCCCGCAACGAGGTGAAGAAGATGTATGTGCGCTACTTCGATGTGGTGGTGAAAGACGGCAAACTCATGCCTAACGCAACCTTGCACTTCACCGAACCCATGCCTGAAGGACTGGAAATCGTGCCCACCGTGTTCATCATGGGAAACTGCCTAGATGGCGACACCACCAAACTAGCCAAACTGCTGGTTGACCGCCTCGTGCAAATGAGTGAAACCAATGGTGTGAAAGGCGTGAAAGAGGTGCAGGTAGACTTTGACTGGACTGGGCGCACCATGCAGCCCTACTTTGACCTGCTGCTGCGCATGCGGCCCTTGCTCAAAGAGCGCGGACTGGGCCTGTCGGCCACCATCAGGCTGCATCAGCTCTCAATGCCCCCGCCGCCGGTGGACTATGGCGTTCTGATGATGTATAACACGGGCAATGCGGCCGACTATGACTGCGAGAACCCCATTCTCGACTACAAGGATGCCGAACCCTACCTGAAGGACCTCGCCGACTACGAACTGCCGCTATGTGCCGCCTATCCGGTGTTTCACTGGTATCTGCACTACCGCAGCAAGGAGTTCCAGGGCACGCTCTATGATGTGGACATTGCCGACAGCACGCTGTTCTACCGCACTGCACCCGGCAAATATCTGGTCATCGGGTCGCGCGACCTGCCCTCGGGCGGTAGCGACGATGCCCTCTCGGCCCACATACGCGCGGGCGATGAGGTGGTGGTCAAGCAGGTGCCAGCCAGCACCATCATCAAGGTGCACGACAAATTCTCCACGCTGCGCCCCGGCATCAATCAGCAAGTGATTCTCTACGATTTAGACAGCAAATACATTAATAACTATCAATACACCGATTATGAAAAAGTTTTTAATCCTTAGCATTGCGCTACTCTCTGGTTTGAGCGCACTGGCATGCGGTCCGTCGCCTACGCCCAACTACTACATGTTCAGCGTGTATAACCGCAATCAGATGGACGACATTTTCGCCACGCGCATGACACAGTACTGGACCAACTACACCGACGGCAAGGCCGACAAGTGGGACATGGCGGGACTGTTCCATGTCGATACCCGTGAGATGAAAGAGTCTACTAACTGCATTGTGCAGACGGCTCTTGCCAAGAATGACCAAGAAACTCTCGACTACCTGCAACTGCTCGTCAAGTATATGCAGGGATGCGACGCATTCGACGAGAACCGCTGGAATTACCCGACGGCTGAAGAAAAAGCTGCCGCACTGCGCGACATGCAGTATATCAACAACCGCGCCCGCAGTTATGAGGGCTCACGCTACCGTGCGCAATATGCGCTGCTGGTGATGCGCACCTACATGATGATGAACAAGCCCACCTCGGTGATGCAGACCTGGGAAACCATGGGCAAGACGCTGCCCGAGAGCGTCTATAAGGACAAGATGAAGAACATCTACGCCTGGGGACTGCTCAAGAGCGGCAAGCGTCAGGAGGCATGCGAAATCTATGCCGAACAAGGCGACATGACCAGTATCAAGTGGTGTGTGCGCGACAAGCGCAACCTGAAGGGTATCAAGGAGGAGTATGCCGCCAATCCTAACTCGCCCACACTCGTCTTCCTGGTACAAGACTTCGTGAACAATGCTCAGGAGACTGCCGATGCCGGCAGCCCCGAAGTGATGCAATATGTCGAGGCCACCTCGATTTATGAGAACGAAATCAAGCAGTTCATTGCCTTTGCAGGTGATGTGGTGAAGAAAGGCAAAACCAAGAGTCCCGCCATGTGGCAGGCCGCCTCGGGCTTCCTCAACTACATGATTGGCAATCAGAGTGCCGCCCTCAAGCAGCTCACCGAAGCGCAGAAGATGAAGGGCACCCAGCGCATGAAGGACAATGCCCGCGCCTGCTATCTGCTGGTGGCCACCAAAGATGCCAAGCCCGAGAAGAAATACTTCGACTTCCTGAAGAAGGAACTGCTATGGCTGGGCGAGAAAGACAAGGAAGATCAAACTATGGGTGAAGATGGCTACTCGTCGCACTATGCCGAGGTCATCAACCGTGTGACAAACTCGGCCCTCATCCCGCAGTTTGAGGCATGGAACCGTCCCGAAGTGGTGGTGAACCTCAAAGCATTGCTTTCGCTCTATCCTCATCGCGACTATATGGCCAACTCGCTGAACTTCTTTGGCGAGGAGTGGTACATGATTGATGACCTCACCGCACAGCAGACCATTGACTACCGTAACTACCTGAACTCGACACCTGGCAATGACTTCGAGCGCTGGCTCATGACCTTTGTCGACAAGAAGGTGAACGACAATGTGCTCAACGACCTCATTGGCACCAAGTATCTGCGCGAAGGCAATTTTGATGCTGCATTGCCCTATCTCCAGCAGGTGCCCGCCAGCTACATCTCCACACTGGGTCTGAGCCGCTATATGGCACGCCGCGACTACCACAAGGAACGCTGGATGGGCCGCCAGATTGTGGACTACGAGTCGACCTACTGGAGTGGTGAAGACTACGGCCCCAAGGAGGTGAAGACCAACCAGCGCCTGAAATTCTGCCAGGATGTAATTGACCTTAAGCACCTGTTAGCAAATGCCAGAAATAACGAGGAGAAAGCAAAGATCGAGTACAATCTGGCAAGCATCCTGTATCAGGCTTCGTACAAGGGCGACTGCTGGTACCTGACCCGCTATGCACAGAGCGCCTACGACTCGATTGACTACAAGAACGAGGCCGACCTGATCGGTCAGTCGATAGTTTTGCTCAACAACTGCAAGGAGCACACCAGCGACTTCCGCCTCAAGGAAAAGGCACTCTATGCCCTCGCTTTCGTGCCCCATGGCGACGAAATCTTCACCTACACCTACGACGAAGACTATAATGCCATTCCACACCTGAACCGCGGTTCCAAGGCATTCAATGCCATGAACGAACTCTGGGAATTCTACTACGCTAACCGCAACAAGGTCTCTAAGTTTGTGAGCAACTGCGACGCCCTCATCGTGTTCAGCAACCTGCAGGGCCGCAACCGCTAAGGCAAGCATCTGCCTATAGTGGTGCAGGAAATCATTGCCCACCATAGGTGCAGGAAATGCCATAAAACATCAAAAAAGGGGGCTGGCATCGCAAGTGCCAGCCCCCTCTTTGTGTGCGGTAAGGTTGCAAGTGCTTACCAGAGGTCTTTCAGCAGGTCCTTGCCATATTTCTTGAAGAGCCAATAGACGATGCCCAGGATGATGCACCACACCAGGAGCGACCACAGGTTGTCGAACGGCGACGACATGAAGTCGATGAAATCTTGCCAGGCGGTCTTCACACCGCTCTGGTTGGCGCGTTGCAGCACGGCATTGTCGGTATAGGAAATCACGGCTTGCTGCAGGGGCAGGTCGACGAACACCGAGCAGCGCGATTCCTCGCCCTTGATCACAAAGGTGCGGGTGGAGTCGGTCTCATTGAGCGAGATGGCATCGGGGTTGTTGTCGTGGCGGTTCACAAACTTCTTGAACGATGCCTTGTCGGTGAACACACGCCGCAGGGCAATGCGGCTGAACTCGTTGCGGGCAAAACCCAACTGGGCCTCTTCATAGTTGGTGTTCTTGTACTTGATGCTCAGGTCCTTCTTGCGTGGGGTGAGGGTAACAACCGTTGGATTGTCGACATCGTCCACACCCACTTTATAGGTCTTGTTAGAGCCTTTGAGGGTTTCCATCACATCATCGATATTGTCGCCAAATGTGCATTCGAAGAAGGTTACGGGATTGTTGGCCTCACCTTCAACAGCATCTTTTTCGTCGCCCTTGCCACAGGAGGCAAGCAGTAGGGCAGCACAGAATATGAAGAACAGTTTTTTCATGATGATAAGCTAAAAAATTGATAAAAAACCTGCTAAAACGGGTCAGTTAACTTTGCAAATTTAGAAATAATTCCCGATTTATAGACCAGTCGAGATAAAAAAGTTGAACACATGGCCCGCCGAGTCGGTCACTGCCGTGATGCTGCCCAGGTTGTCGCGCATATAATCAACAACAATGAGGATATAAACCGATATGGTTGAATGACTTCGTATCATTTCTTATTTGTTGGATAATTATGCAAAGATTTTTACAACTTGCTTAATCACAAAAGGTAAAACACCAAGACAAAGCAAATACATAAAAACAGTATAAACCATATAAACCAAAAATTCACATTTTATCTGTTTTTGCCCATAATGCTCAACAATCTTCTTCCATTTATCATTTCTCTTGAAATAATAGAAAGATATAATTATTGAAAATAACATTATACAAATGCTAGGAATAGTTAGGGTTTTGCCATCATTACCCACAAGCAGTACACGCATTTCAGTTGATGGAATTGTACCCATTAAAGCAAGTACAGAAACACCCAACCAAATGCCAAATCCTCCTGCGCCAGAAATCAAAGAAGGCTCTTGATTATTAATACCCATATATTTGGAACAGAGATAGAAATAATAGTCAAATATTTTCATGAAAAAGCACGGGATATTTTAATTGTCAATATGATCATAAATCAGTTCGTCGCCCCAAACCGCATTAGCAATCCCGAGGCCCAAAGAGATATAGGGACCCACTAATGGTATTTTTGATGTACCCCATGTTGCGACCCACACGCCATAGCTTGTCAATATGCTTAAAAGCCTGGGATTCATTGCTCAATGGTTTTTATTGTTCAGGAAAAAAGTTTTATGATTTGCTTTAAAATGAAAGGTATTCCAATAAAAGCAACATAATACATAAAAAACGAAAAAAGAATAAAAAATAAGATTTCATATTTAGATTTTTTCCTGTGATAATATTCATATATTATATTACACTTATTATTTCTCCGATAATATAAATAAAATAATAAAATGTTTATGAATAAAGCCACTATTATAATTATTTTATTAGCATTAATTATGGCTTGTATCTTATGATTGGATAATTCGTTAATTGTCATAATAGATAAAGCACTAAACCATGCTCCTACTCCAAATGAACCGGTTAGTAATGAAGGCTTACCATCGTCAACGCCTATTCTCATATAGACGGACCAAAGATAAAAGTAGTAGTCGATTATTTTCATTGTAGATTTTAATAGTCAATATTATCATATATCAGTTCGTCACTCCAAATGGCATTGGCAATACCTAAACCTATAGATATAAAGGGACCGACAACAGGTATAGCCGCCGATATGTATAAAAGCTTTCGTTTCATAGCTCAATTGTTTTCATTGTTCAAGAAAAAAGTTTTATGATTTGCTTTATTAGGAATGGCAATATCAACAGGGAGATTATATACATAAAAGCATTATAAAAAATAAACATCAAAACTTCACATCTGATTTTCTTTTGTTCATAATATTTAACAATCTTTTTCCACTTGTCGTTTTTCTTGTAATAACAATAAGACATTATTATTGACAAAACTATTATACAAATACTGGGAATTGTAATAGTCCTACCGTCATCACCCACCAGCAACACTTGAATTGTCGTTGATGGAATGGCAAGAATCATCATGAAAGTAACCCCCAACCAAATGCCAAATCCTCCAGCGCCCGAGAGTAAAGATATTCCATCGTTGCCGATGTCCATATATTTGGAACAGAGATAGAAATAATAATCAAATATTTTCATGAAAAAGCACGGGATATTTTAATTGTCAATATGATCATAAATCAGTTCGTCGCCCCAAACCGCATTAGCGATACCCAAACCTACAGAGATAAAGGGACCCACTAATGGTATTTTTGATGTGGCAAATATTGTGCCCCAAACGGCAATTCTTGTTAGCCCTCTTACAGGTTTTCCATCAAACCCATCTGATGCGGCTTCCCATCCTGTGATAACGAAATCAGCTATTGTCAAGGATTTTCTTATTATCTTTAGCCCAGTACTAAATTTGGCCATGTCCTTGCCAAGGGCTTTCTCGTAT
>JAEEVB010000201.1 GCA_016287065.1 Muribaculaceae bacterium | reverse complement strand
TGATGTCTTGTCCTTCCTCGACGGCCTTGGCGATAGATGTGAAGGGCTCGTGCTGCACGAGCTGGAATCCTCGAGAGTGATAAACCAGGGTGTATCCTGCAATACCGGTTTCGGGCTGGTAGGCCTTCGAGAAGCCACCGTCAATCACCATGAGTTTGCCATTGGCTTTGACAGGGGTCTCGCCCTTGATGGTCTTGACAGGCACATGACCATTGATGATGTGGCGGAAATTGCCTTTCACCCCAAACTCATCGAGAATCATGTCGCAAGCTTTCTCGTCGTCGCGGTATTTGTAGTAATAGCCTTTGGTCTCTTTGTGCGACTCCTTGTCGGCAATGAAGTAGCGTTCGAATGTAGTCATCCTGTCTTTGTCGAATGCTGGAGAATCTTTTCCGCACCACAGGTACCAGATGTAGTCGAGTGCAAAAGCATACTGTTCGGGGTCGTCGACACCATAGTAGGCTTCGCGAATGAGCGTTTCGGCTCGCTTGAGCAGAGACTGTCCACGATAAGGCTTGCCTTGGATCATGACATCTTTGAGTGTGCCATCGGCATTGAGCGGAATAGATGCATGATAGAGCAGATTGCCGTTGACAACAGCGTAGAGGCTACCATAGCGGAACATGCACTCCATGTGTTTCTTGAGTTTCTCGGAACTGATGAATGAGTTGTGGAGTTTCTCAACGAGCTCGGCCTCCTCCTTGGTAAGTTCGTAAGGTTTTTTGGGATTAACCGTGGGGAGATTGCAGTCGGTGAGTTCGTATTCCTTGTCGTAGGGTTTGATGGTTTTCTTCTTATAGTCGATTTTGTGGAGCAGCAGCCGGTCGTTCATGTCAAAGTCGGGGCGACGCTTGATGGCAGCAGCCTCGAGCTTGAACTGAATGATGCTGATGGCCTTATGCATTTGTGAAACGAGACGTGCTGCTCGCCTGATGGCGGGATCTTTAGGTGTGCCTTTGGGCAGGAACTGAATGCAGTCGTCATCGCCATAAACATCGATAGCAAAGGTGGCAAGCGGGAGCAGGTTGATGCCGTAGCAATCTTCGATGACGCCCTGGTTGCCATAGCGCAAACTATTGCGCAGCACATTGGCAATGCAGCAGTCGTTGCCGGCAGCAGCACCCATCCACAGGATGTCATGATTGCCCCACTGGATGTCGAAGTCGTGGTAGTTGCACAAGATGTCCATAATCTTGTCGGGGTTGGGACCACGGTCGTAGACATCGCCCAAGATGTGCAGGCGGTCGATAGTGAGCTGCTGGATGAGGTTGCACATGGCAATGATGAACTCGTCGGCCCGGCGCGTGGTGATGATGGTGCGCACAATCACATCGACGTAGGCTTGCTTGTTGGGGTCGGATGTGCTCTCGTGCAGCAATTCCTGGATGATGTAGGAGAATGCTTGTGGCAGTGCCTTGTGTACTTTGGAACGAGTGTACTTTGACGAAACATTGCGGCACACCTTGACCAGCCTGTTGATGGTGATGAAATACCAGTCCTTGAGCTCGAGGCGATCTTTCATCTTCTTTTTCTCAATCCTGATTTTCTGTTCGGGATAGTAGATGAGTGTGCACAGTTCCTTGCGTTCGCGGGCGCTGAGTGTCTCGTTGAAGATTTCGTTCACCTTGCGCTTGATGGTTCCCGAAGCATTGCGCAGCACGTGCTGGAAAGCCTCATACTCACCGTGCAGGTCGGCCAAGAAGTGCTCGGTGCCCTTAGGCAGATTCAGAATAGCAGCGAGATTGATAATCTCGGTGCAGGCTGTAGCAATGTTAGGAAAGTTGCGCGACAACAAGTCGAGATATCGCGCATCGTTTTGAATGGCATTGTTTTCAGGTTTTTCCATTATAAAGGTTTTTATGGTGTTGTATTAGTGGTGCAAAAGTAAGATTATCTTGTCACATATCAAAAGAAATGTGCGATAAAATGAATTAGAGGGTTAGCAACAGGTTGCGCAACACCTCGAATGTGTGTTTGGGAGCAGTTTCCCAGAAGTTGGTGTATTGAGCCGTGTTGTCGTGCGATGCACCAGGCGAGTCGCTGATGACGCGCAGACTCAAGAATGGCACATGACGAAGTTCGCACACATGGGCGATTGCGGCCGACTCCATGTCGACAGCGAGGGCCTCGGGGAAAATCTTCTTGATGTCGTTAACCTGCTCGATGGTGTCGATGAACTGGTCGCCAGTGCAGATGAGTCCCATCTTGATGTCGTCGCGCTCGGGAATCTGGTCGATTGCCTTCTGGGCTCCCTGGAAATAGAGCGGCAAGCCTTGTACGGCACCTCTCATGGTTTCGGGCCCGCAGTACACGTCGTGATAGGCCACCCGTTCGCCTACGACGATATCCATCACACTCACGCTCTTGTCGGCTCCTCCTGCCACACCAGAATTGATGATTAGCGACGGGCGATAATTGTTGATCATGGCAACGGTTCCAATTGCGGCATTCACCTTGGCAATGCCACATTGCATGATGATAACACGATGTGAACCGATGGAGCCACAATGGAAAATGAATCCGTCGAATTCGCTGTCGGTAGAGTTAGACAATAGGGGTTTGAGCAAGGCCACCTCTTTACTCATGGCGGCAATAATACCAATAGTCATATTGAACGATAAATTTAAAGAATATAAAGTACCACAAAATTAGCACATTTTCGTTATTTATAGTAATTTTGTGCCAATAAATTTACAATATGATTGAACTGAACATAGATAAACGCATTGTCGAGATTTGTCGCGACGTGAAGATTGGTCTTGTCAGGGCCCAGGTGGTGAATGACCCGACGAGCGATGCGCTGTGGCAAGAAATAGAAGAAGCCTCACAGTCGATTATGCAACGCTATGAGCTGCTGGAGGTGAACCAGCGCCCAGCCATTGCAGCCACACGCCGGCTCTACAAGGCATTGGGCAAGGATCCGGGCAGGTATCGCGTGGCAAGCGAACAACTGTGCCGCCGCGTGATACGAGGGCTGGGACTATACCGCCTCACAACCCTGATTGATGCCGTGAATCTGGTATCGATGGTGAGCGGCTATGCCATTAGTGGCCTTGATGCCGACAAGATTGTGGGCAACAGCTTGACAATGGGCGTTGGAGAACCCGGCGAGGAGTATCATGGCATAGGTCGTGGCTTGCTCAATATCGAAGGTCTGCCGGTGTATCGTGATGCACAGGGTGGGGTGGCAACTCCCACGAGCGACGAGGAGCGCACGAAGTTCACGCTCGATACCGCCCATGTGCAAATTTGCATCAATGCCTTTGGCCCCGATATGCCAATGCCAGAAGCCGTAGATTGGATGGCAAAGTTGCTGGAGAAGTATGCAGCAGCTACTCATATAGAAACTGAAATTAAAGAGCATTTTTAGAAACATTGAAATATGAAGATTTTACCAATCATAGAAGACAACATCAACCAGCGATTTATTGACGAGGTGGTTGACACTTTGCGTGATGGCGGGATTGTGATATATCCAACCGACACCATTTATGCCATAGGTTGTGATGCGCTGAACAATCAGGCCATCGAGCGCATTTGTGCCATGAAATCGATGAAATCGGCCAAAACCAATCTGTCGATTATATGCCATGACATTTCAGATGCGGCACAGTATGCCAAGTTTGACAACAACCAGTTCAAGGTGATGAAACGTAACCTGCCTGGCCCGTTCACATTTCTGTTTCCGGCATTGTCGAAATTACCCAAGGCATTCAAGGGCAGACGCACAGTTGGCATCCGCATTCCTGATAATGTGATAGCCCGCACAATTGTCGAGAATCTGGGACGCCCCATACTTTCGACATCGGTTGCAGGCCCAGACGAGGATTATCGATCGGAGCCGGAACTGATAGCAGAAACGTATGCTAATCAGGTGGACATCGTGGTAGATGCCGGTCGTGGCAATGTGTTGCCGTCGACAGTGGTGGATTGCACGGAAGGCGACTATGAAATCGTGCGTCAAGGACTTGGAGAACTAATCTATTGAATAAACGAATATGAAATCTATTTTGACAGCAATCTGCGCACTGGTGATGGTATTGCTTTGTGCGTGCAATGAGAAGAAGGCCACATCGGCAAGCAACAATGCCAGTGTTGCACCAGAGACCTCGGTGCAGACTTCAGTCACTGACGATGCTTCGGCATCGACTGAGGCTCCTGTTGCAGATGCCAAACTCACTGTGATTGACTTCTATGCAACCTGGTGCGGCCCTTGCAAGACGATGGCTCCCGTCGTAGAGAAAATGAAGAAGAAATATCCAAACGTGGAGTTCAAGAAGGTAGATATCGACCAAGAGCAGGAGTTGGCCATGCAGTATCAAGTAGATGCTGTGCCCACATTTGTGTTCAAGACCGAAAAAGGCGAGGATCGCATGGTGGGATCATGCAGCGAAGCCGAGTTTGAGGCTGCCATCAAGAAGGCCCTGAAGTAACTGTTGGTGTCACTTGTTGCCAGACTTGATGCCCGTGATGCTCATGGGCACCTTTTTGCCTTTTATCTTATTTTGCCTGAGGCTTGGCAAGACCATTATAGCCTCATCGCTTGGAATGGCCACTAACGAATAGTGGTCTTTTACCACAATCTGGCCCACTTGTGAGGCCGGGAGGTGTGAATTGTTGACGATGAACCCCACAATGTCGGCCTTTGAAATCTTCTCTT
>JAEEVB010000200.1 GCA_016287065.1 Muribaculaceae bacterium | reverse complement strand
GGAAAAGCAGCCCACGCGTAAAGCGCAGAAACCGCTTTGCAATTCTTCGCAACTCTTGTGAAAATTTCTCAGGTTCTCTACAATGAGCGAAAAGCAAAACGCTTCTTATTTACCAAAATGTTTATCATTATGGATATTGAGTCCATCATGACAGCTACAAAATTAGTGAAAATCGAACAGGAAAGCAAATTTATTTTTGATTTTGTTGAGTTGCAATCAGATTTCGAATCTTACAACCTAAATAAATAGAGAAAGAAAACTTCTAAAACACATTTAACTCTTTTGGAGTAAGTCGGTATTTGACAGGTTTTCTATTTATTCTTTTAGAGAATGATTTCCATCTATCAGTAGCATTTTGAAAAAATACATATAAGTGTTTTTAATGTTCTAGTATATTTGTTAGCCGACCTGGGCATCGTGGGCGACCTCCACAAGATTGTTCCCATGCTCACCGAGCGCCTCAAGAAAGAAATCGAGAAGTAACCATCTTCTCCACCCATAACGCAAAAAGGCGTGGCTCCTCTCTCGGTGCCACGCCTTTTGTATTATATGTCTGTCTTCTTACTTCTTGAGCTTTTCTACAGCTGCACGCAGTCGCTCCATAGCCTGAGCCAGAAGCGGGCGTGGGGTGCCCACGTTCAGGCGCATGTGGCAATAACCCGGCACGCCATATATCTCGCCATCGTTCAGCGCAAGGTGGGCCTCTTCGGCAAAGAAACGCACCAGTTGGGCATGGTCAAGGCCCAGGCGGCGACAATCAAGCCACATCAGGAACGATGCCTGCGGCTTGATGGCGTATATTTCGGGAATATGCTCTTGGCAGTATTGCGACACAAAAAGAACGTTCTGTTCAATGTATTTCTTGCAAGCCTCAAGCCACGGTTCGCCATAGCGGTAGCCTACCTCTGTGGCCAGTAATGCCGTGATGTTGGCATTGCACAGTTCGTTCACCTCTACCCAGCGATAGAACTCGCGGCGCAACTCGGGGTTCTTGATCACCAGCCAGGTGCTCTTTACGCCCGGAATGTTGAAGGTTTTGCCGGGAGAACCGCAGGTGATGGTCACGGCTGCGGCATCCTCGCTCACTGTGGCCAGTGGAACATGCTTGTGACCGAACAGGGTGATGTCACCAAACACCTCGTCGCTGAACAGTATCACATTATGGCGGCGAGCCAGCGCAGCCAGTTGTCGCAGTTCTTCTTCTTTCCACACGATGCCTATGGGGTTCTGAGGATTACATACCACCATGATGCGCGGTTTCTGCTCTATGAACACGCGTTCCAGGTCGTCAAGGTCCATGCGATAGAAGTGGTCGCCCGTGGGCACAAGATTGTTGCGCACCGCCAGTCGGCGGTTGCCCTCAATCACATCTTTGAAGTCGTAATAGACGGGCTCCTGTAGCACTACCCGGTCGCCAGGCTGGGTGTAGAAGTTGAGCATCATCCCCAGAGCGGGCATGCCGCCGGGCATGAATGTCATCTCCTCGCGGCTTATCTCGAAGCCGTTGCGGCGGCGTTGCCAGTCGATGATTGATTGCCAATACTCATCGTAGGGCAGGGTATAACCGTAGATAGGGTGTTCGCCAAAGCGTTTCACCAGAGCCGAGCTGATTTCAGGGCTCACGGCGAAGTCCATATCGGCAATCCACAGTGGCATCAGGTCATCGCTGCCGAACATGGAGGTTAGCATATCGGTTTTTTTGCAGTGGGTACCATGGCGGTCAATCACTTGGTCAAAGTCGTAGTGGGGATTCATATTATAATAAATTTAAGGTTGTGTTTTCAATTGTCACTGCAAATTTACTACTATTATCGGATATATCGCAAATTGTTTCAAGAAAGTTTGAGTGGATGAAACATATTCTTTAACTTTGCATCAGTCCTTAACTCAAAAAGATTCTGTGACTATGGAGACCAAAACCAAGAAACTAATTCATTTTATCAAGATGCACGGCTTGGGCAACGACTATATTTTTGTCGATACCACCGTTAACGACTTGCCTGACCCTCAGGCGGCGGCCATCGCATGGAGCCGGCCTCACTTTGGCATAGGCAGCGATGGGGTAGTGCTCATAGGCCGTTCGTCAACACCCGAAGCCGACTTCACCATGCGCTTTTTTAATGCCGATGGTTCTGAGGGGCTCATGTGCGGCAATGCAAGCCGCTGTATAGGCAAGTATGTCTATGAGCGTGGCCTCACCACCAGCACACAGGTGCGTCTTCTCACCGGCTCTGGCGTCAAACTGCTGCAACTGACAGTGAATGATCAGGGCAAGGTAGAGCAGGTTACGGTCGATATGCTTGAACCACAATTTGATGTGCCCGATCAGTTCTTGCCTGATGGCGAGCCCTTGCCTCCTGGTGTGTTTGTTTCGATGGGAAGTGCACATTATGTGATTTTTGTCGACGATATCGATGCCGTGAAGCTAGAAGTTGAGGGCCCCATACTCGAGCACCACTCACGGTTTCCGCAGCGTTGCAACATTGAGTTTGCCCAAATCACCCCCCAGGGCATCCGCATGCGGGTGTGGGAGCGTGGCAGCGGCATCACTATGGCGTGCGGATCGGGTGCGAGTGCCACTGCGGTAGCGGCAGCCCTCACAGGGCGTGCTTCGCGCGATTCTCTCGTTATTATGGATGGTGGCACCCTGCGCATCGAGTGGCGTGCCAACAATCACGTCTATATGAGCGGGCCAGCCACCATCGTCTTTGAGGGCGATATCCCCCTCCCTTGATTTCTGTCCAAATACTGAACATAATACACGTGCCCCCGAAACCATAGTGAATTTCGGGGGCACTTTGCGTTAGTATTTATTCGTCTATTCGGCCATCAGACCAATTGCTGCCGTTTGTTGGTTTAATAATTATTTTCAGAGCTTTATTAAATGTTTAGGTGCAATACCTTATTCCATAGGTCTAATTTTGCAACAAAAATACCAGTATATATGTCTAATTTCACAACAAATTTACCCATAGGTAGGTCTAATTTTACAACAAAAATGAGCGTAATGTGCTTAAAATAAGAAAATAATTATTATATTTGCGGTCTAAAACCATTTTGACATGATAAACAGGACTGCACTAATAAAGCTCAGGGCATGGAAAACGAGCAAGAATCGTCATCCGCTCATACTGCGTGGCGCAAGACAAGTTGGGAAAACAACGATAATCAACGAATTTGGAAAGGAGTTTGATAGTTATCTCTATTTCAACCTGGAGGTTGCCGCCGACAAAGCTTTACTGGAAAGCGAATTACCTCTTGATGCAGTGATAAACCTTTTATATGCGGCAAGGGGCATGAGTAAGTGTGGAGAAACATTGATTTTTATCGACGAAATACAGAATTCTCCCAAAACGATAGCACTGCTTCGTTTCTTTTATGAACGCCGGCCTGATCTTTACGTTGTTGCTGCTGGCTCACTGCTAGAGAATGTGGTGGATGTGAAAACCTCGTTTCCTGTGGGACGTGTTGACTTCATGCCAATACGTCCATGTTCGTTCTGCGAGTTCATGCAGGCTCTTTCTCAGCAACATTTAATGGATTTGATGGCAGAACCTGCCTATGCTGCACCGTTTCACAATGAATTGCTTCACCAATTCAACCAATATTGCATAGTAGGTGGCATGCCCGAAGTTGTTCAGGAATATGTTGATACGCAGGATGTGGTTGCTCTAGATCATATCTTTTCACGGCTAATCCGTGCCTATATTGACGACGTTGATAAGTATGCCAATACTAAAAAGGTCGCAGAGGCTGTACGATTTATTATTAATTACGGGTGGTCGCAGGCTGGTGCAGTAATCACAATGGGTAATTTCTTGTCCTCGGGTTACAACTCACGGGAGATAGGAGAGGCTTTCCGATTGTTACAGAAAGCAATGCTGCTTGAGTTAGCATATCCTACAACGTCCACCCAACTACCGCTAATACCAGAAATGCAACGGATGCCCAAACTGTTGTGGTTCGACACTGGACTTGTCAATTACAATTCAAAAGTGCGGCAAGAGATAATCGGTGCACGTGATATTCTCGATGTGTGGAAAGGCCGGATTGGAGAACAAATTGTTGGGCAGGAATTGCTTGCAATCAATAATGACATTAACGAGACAAGAATGTTCTGGACCCGTGGCAGAGGTGAGAGCGGTGCCGAGATTGATTTCCTGCGTATTGTGGATTCCACCGTTGTGCCTATTGAGGTGAAGGCTGGTCATAATTCTCATTTGCGATCGTTGCATTCATTTGTTGATTTGTCAGATGATTGCCGGCTTGCCGTGAGAGTGTGGTCGGGACAGTATCAAGTTGATGAACAGAAGAGTGCAGGTAAAGGTAAGCGATTCCGTTTGGTAAATCTTCCGTTTTACATGCTTTGGAATATTGATAATATCATTAGGCAGGAATTCTCCCGTCTTTAATCGAATCAATAACCACGTGCCCCCGAAATCATAGTGAATTTCGGGGGCACTTTGCGTTAGGATATGTTCGTCACATCGGCCAAGCCGATTGCTGACGACTGTTTACTGGAAGGCGTTCTCGCTCAAGCCCTTGCCGCCAATGGCAAGATCCTTCATGTAGGCAGGTACTGGCTTGCCCAGATACTTGTCGACATAGAGTCGGGCAAAATACTGACCGAGCATGAAGCCATGACCACGCAGACCCGTGAGCAGACCCACTTCGGGATCGATGATG
>JAEEVB010000199.1 GCA_016287065.1 Muribaculaceae bacterium | reverse complement strand
GCAGCTAACCCCACTTTCTCGGTGGGTGAGCTGTGGGATGGCAATGTGAACACCTTGCAGAACTGGCTCAACGCAACCAAGGTGAACAATGTGATTCAGAGCGCTTGCTTCGACTTCGCCTTCCGCTACACGGTGCGCGATGCCATCAACCAGAACAACTGGACCAAGGTGGGTAACACCAGCCTTGCTCGCAATTCCACCTATCGCCAGTTTGCAGTGACCTTCGTGGAGAACCACGATATGCAAGACCGCGGTAATGTTACGAATTACACCCCCGACCCCATCAAGAAGGACACGCTGGCTGCCAACGCCTTCTTGCTGGCTATGCCTGGCACTCCTTGCGTGTTCCTCCCACACTGGAAAGCCTACAAGAAAGAAATCAAGTCGATGGTTGAGGCCCGCAAGCTGGCTGGTGTTACCAACATGAGTAACACTGCACCCTTCCGCAGCTCGACTACTTACTATGCAGCCAACACCACAGGCTCTAGAGGTAAACTGCTGGCAGTGGTGGGTAACACTTCAATCTTGACAAATCCCGGTACTACCTGGGTGAACATCCTGAGCGGTTACCACTACAGTTACTTCTTGTCGAAAGACGTTGAATCGGCCTGGATCGATGTGCCAAGCGGCACTTATGAGGAGGCCTTCCCCGTGAAACTCATCGCCGTGTCGAATTCGGCTACTCAACTGGTCTATACCCTCGATGGTTCTACTCCTACAGCCAGCAGTTCAAAGGTGAACAGTGGTGCAAGCATCAACATCACTCAAAATTGCACGCTCACAGTGGGTCTGCTCAGTGGCAGCAATGTGACTGGCATCATGAAGCACGAGTACAAGATTCAACCCTTCGTGCCTCACACTGCTACCGTCTATCTGAAGAATCCTGGTTGGAAGAACTTGTACTTCTATTCTTGGGACAAGAACAACACTCAGTTGCTTGGCAACTGGCCTGGAACAAAGCAGACTCAGTATAAGTTTATCAACGGAGCCAAGTTCTACTATCACACCTTCGACATTCCTACAAGCGACTATTACCTCAACGTCATTTTCGACCAGGGCGACCAGAGTGTGGATCCCGACTTGAAGCAGACGGTTGACATTGGTCCGGTAACTGAAGATGTGTACTATGAGATTGGCGAACTCGTGAACGGCAAATATACCGTTAACGTCATCACATCGCAATATCAAGGCGGCGACGAGTCACTGCCAGGTGATGTGGATGGCAACGGCAAGGTGAACGTCACCGATGTGACGACCCTGGTGAATATGATTCTGGGTGTTGTCACAATGAACCAAGATGTGGCCGACGTGAATGGTGACGGCAAGGTGAATGTGAGTGACGTGACAGCCCTGATTAATATTATTCTGGGTATTGCTTAAACACTCCTATCATAAATTATGAATCTAATACACAAAAATCTTTTCATAACAGCTTGTGCTGCAATGTGCCGATGTGCACATTGCGGCACATTGCTTAAGCATTGCTTGCCCTTGGTGCTGGCATTGCTGTTAGCCATGCCTGCCGCGGCCATGCGTGGCGATGTGAACAGCGATGGCAAGCGCAACGTGAGCGACGTGACCACTCTGATCAACATGATTTTGGGCAGTGTGGAGATGAACCAGTCGCTCGCCGATGTGAATCACGATGGCAAGGTGAATGTGAGTGACGTGACCGAGCTCATCAATCTGATTCTGGGCGTTATTGTTGACGATGACGACGAGGATTTGAAACTGGTGGGTGGCGACGTGTCCATGCTCACCAAGTATGAGGAAAAAGGCTCTATCTACTACGACAAGAGCGGCTCTCGCATCAACGATGTGCTCGCCTACTACAAGCAGCAGGGAATGAACGCGCTGCGCGTGCGCCTGTTTGTGAATCCCGCCCATGCTACTGCAACGCAGGTGGGAGAGGGCGTTGTGCAAGATTTAGACTATGTGAAGGCGCTGGGTAAACGCATCAAGGATGCCGGCTTCAAGTTCGTGCTTGACCTGCATTACAGCGACTCGTGGGCCGACCCGGGCAAGCAGACGTTGCCCGCCGACTGGGCTGGCTTGAGCGTCGACCAGCTGGAACAGCAAGTGGAGAACTACACCCGCGAGGTGCTGCAGACGCTTGTGGCAGCAGGTGCCCGACCCGACTATGTGCAGGTGGGCAACGAGGTGACCTATGGTATGCTGTGGCCCACGGGGCACTGCTGGCCGTCGGGTGCTGACTACGATGGTGGCACTTGGAACAACTTTGCACGCTACCTGAATGCCGGCAGCCGGGCTGTGCGTGAGGTGTGCCCGCGCGCCAAGATTATTATTCACATTGAGTTGAGCCGTTATACCAATGCCATAGCATTCTTTACCCAGGCAGTGGCGCACAATGTGGACTTCGACATCATGGGATTGAGCTATTATCCCTCTTATCATGCCTCGACCGGCACCATCTTTGGAGCCCTTACTACAGTGTTATCAAGTTTGCAGGGTAGTTTCCCCGACACACCGGTGATGATCATGGAGGTGGCCTATGGCTATGCATGGAATCTGCCAGGCACCAAATATGACTTCACATCTACCTATCCCTACTCCGAGGCAGGGCAGGCAAAGTTTGCCAAGGACCTGGTGACCACACTCAACGCCCGCAGCAATGTGAAGGGAATCTTCTGGTGGTGGCCCGAGGCTAACGAGTATGGCAACAATTCCTATCAGGTGACCACCAGCTGGTGGAACGGCAGCCTGATTGACAACCGCAACGGTCGCACTCAGCAAGCCTTCTACGAGCTCCTTAACTTCAAGTGATTCTTTAGTAGGTCTCTACTATCATTGCAATAGCCCCGTCGGAACGGCAGTTGAAAACTGGTAAATAATGTGTCGCCCGATGGGGCTAAATATTGCTGTAGCTTGTATCGCAGGGGAATAGCCTGTCAGTGTCATGCTGTCAGTCGTGATGAGATTGTTGTCAGTGAAAATGAAGAAAGAGGCAGAGGGAATACATTATTATAATAATATGAACAGAAACTTTGAAAAAGAGTTAAATGTGTAATTTTTACACGAGAAATTTTGCGGTTACAAAAATTGGCATTAATTTTGCAGTGTAAAATTTACACAAGGCAATTTAAAAACTTCACGAGATGATTTCAAAACAATTTACTAACTTTTTTTCAAATAATAAAACTATGAAAGAACAGAACAGAAACAAGAAAGCGAGAATCTATAACCTGATTATTGTGGATGAGAGTGGTTCAATGCAGAGTCTGGTACAAGCCACATTGGGTGGGGTGACTGAGACAATCAACAGCATTCGCAGTGCACAGCAACAGTTTGCCGACACGCAGGAGCACTATCTGACGCTGGTCTCCTTTGACAGTCAGGGTGAAAGAGAACCGGTGCGCACATTGGTTGACTGCAAACCCATAGGCGAGGTTGAGGATTTCAAGGAGTATAGCCCATGGGGGTGCACGCCGCTCTACGACGCGATGGGAAAGTCAATTACAACTTTGTACAATCGCATCAAGGATGATGAGGATGCCTCGGCAGTGGTTACGGTACTCACCGACGGGCTCGAGAATGACTCGCACGAGTGGAATGCAATGGGAGTGAAGCAACTCATCGAGAAATTGAAAGGCGAGGGTTGGTCATTCTCTTACATGGGAAGCGCACACGATGTGAAGGGTGTGACTGTGGAACTCTCAATTGACAACTTTATCGAGTTCAGTCATGATGAGATGGGCATGGACAGTTCTTGGGCACGTGAGAGTTCGGCCAAGCAGAACTACTACAGGAGAATGGATGAGGAATATCGTAGCGGACGTAGCCACTCTAAGGAAGAATGGATTGAACGGAAACGTGCAATGGCTAAAGACTACTACATGGATCGTGTGACGCCCAATCACATCGACACGCTTCAGCCGAACGAAATTTTCGTGTTCGGGTCGAATGTGAACGGATTCCATGCCGGAGGTGCTGCAGCTACTGCTATGCACAAGTTTGGCGCCGTGTGGGGTCAAGGCGAAGGCCTGCAAGGACAGAGCTATGCCTTGCCAACCATGGAGGGTATGGACTCGATGAGGGCAGCAGTGGAACGATTCCAGCGGTTTGCCACTCAACACCCTGAACTGCGGTTTCTAGTGACCCGCATTGGATGCGGCATCGCAGGCTATACTGTTGCTGAGGTGGCACCATTGTTCAAGGGGTGCATCAAGCTCGAGAATGTGGCGCTGCCCATCGACTTTTGGAAGGTGTTGGGTCTGAATATGGGTTTCTGAGATTCAGGCAATTTGGCCGTCGTGTCGAGATAAGCTTGGAATGGTTCGAAAAAAGGAAATCCCCGTCGAGCGATTGCTTGGCGGGGATTTGTTTGGGTTATGACGGGGGCGTTACTTCAGTTCGAGTATGAGCGTCTGGCGTGCCGGCACAGCCAGAATGTTGGTGAGACTGATTTTGTATCCGTTTGTCACCTCAACACCATAGGTGTGGTTGCCAATAATCTCGTCATAGCGCCTGGTATTGAATATCTGTGAATCGCTGGTGCCGTTCACAATGGTGAGCACTGCATGATCGCCTAACTGGCGAGCCAGCACATAGAAACCGTTGTTAGGCAGGAACTGAATCTGTTTGCCCTTTGTTATCAGGTCTTTGCCTGCGCCGTTGCGCCAGTGCAGCAAACTGCGGAGCCAGTCGTACATTTCGTTCTGCTCCTTGTTGCGTCCTT
>JAEEVB010000198.1 GCA_016287065.1 Muribaculaceae bacterium | reverse complement strand
ATAAACAAACTCAAGTAGTAGTTCCTGACACAGTGAAGAAAGAGCAGGGGACTGTGCTTGTGCATGAGCGTGACACAGTCGACGGGTTGAACAAATAGACAAAGATTATACAGATTATCATCATGAGTGTTATCATACTTGGAATTGAATCATCGTGCGACGATACATCGGCCGCCGTTGTGAAGGATTGTGTGTTGCTGTCGAACGTGATAGCGAGCCAGCGTGTGCATGAGGCCTATGGCGGCGTTGTGCCCGAACTGGCATCGCGTGCTCACCAGCAGAACATTGTGCCGGTGGTGAGCGAGGCCATACGTCAGGCTGGAATCAAGAAAGAAGAAATCGATGCGATAGCATTCACGCGCGGCCCTGGTTTGCCTGGCTCGCTGCATGTGGGCACTTCGTTTGCTAAAGGTTTGGCCCTTGCGCTCGACATACCTCTGGTTGATGTGAACCATCTGCATGGCCATGTGTTGGCACATTTTATCAAGGAAGATGAAAACACTGAGGTGCCCACGTTCCCATATTTGTGCTTGCTCATCTCTGGTGGCAATTCGCAAATAGTGAAGGTCAATGCCCCCAATGATATGGAGATTATGGGTCAGACCATCGACGATGCTGCCGGCGAAGCATTTGACAAGTGTGCCAAAGTGATGGGCTTGCCTTATCCTGGTGGCCCCGTGATTGATAAACTTGCCGCCGAGGGCGATGCTACGCGTTTCAAATTTGCCAAGCCTCATATTCAGGGCTATGATTACAGCTTCAGTGGACTGAAGACATCGTTCCTTTACACCTTGCGCGATGAGATGAAGTTGAATCCCAACTTCATTGAGGAGAACAAGGCCGACCTTGCCGCATCGCTGCAGAAGACCATCATCGATGTGCTGATGAACAAGTTCACCAAGGCAATTAAAGATACGGGCATCAAGACGATAGCTATAGGAGGAGGTGTGTCGGCCAATTCTGGTGTCAGGGCCGCTGTTGAACAATATTGCTCACGTCGTCGCATCAAGGCATTTATCCCCAAGCGCACTTTTACCACCGACAATGCCGCTATGATAGCAGTGGCCGGGCATTTCAGGTATCTCGACAAGCAGTTCTGCGATATAGCCGCACCGCCATTCTCACGAGTAACCATTTAACTGAGTGCGAAGATGAGTGCACAGTTCATATTGTATCTGTTAATCGCCTTCGTGTTGCTCGAGGCGTTGGTCTCGGGTGTGCTCTCGTGGCTCAACGGCACCTGGATGTCGCATCCCATTCCCGCGGTGCTCGAGGGCCTTTACGACGAAGAGAAATATGAGAAACAGCAAGCCTACATGAAAGCGAACCGCAGGGTAGGACGCATTGGGTCGATTGTGTCGACTGTCATTACGGTGGTGTTTCTTGCATATGGACTGTTTGGTTGGCTCGACAATTTGTTCAAGTCGGTAACCGATAGCGTGTACGGTCAGATTTGTCTTTTTGCGTTGTTTCTGCAACTGTTTGGCACACTGGTAGAGCTCCCGTTTTCCTATTATTCAACATTTGTTATTGAGGAACGCTTTGGTTTCAACAAGACTACGCACCGCACTTTCTGGCTCGATACCGTGAAGGGCTTCATTCTCTCCTATGTGCTAACGGCCGGCCTGGTGTGTATGATATATTGGCTCTACGATACAATAGGCGATGGTTTCTGGTTATGGGCAACTGGCGTGTGCGTGGTGTTCATCGTGTTCTTCTCAATGTTTTATTCCAATCTCATTGTGCCTTTGTTCAACAAGCAGAAACCACTGGAACAAGGTGAGTTGCGTAGTGCCATTGAGGGTGCGTTGCAGTCGATGAACTGCCAGTTTAAGGACATCTATGTGATTGATGGTTCGAAACACAGCACCAAGGCTAACGCCTATTTTACCGGTTTCGGCCCCAAGAAACGTATTGTGCTTTATGATACCCTCATCGAGCAGTTGACCACCGAGGAGGTGGTGGCTGTGCTTGCGCATGAAATGGGGCATTATCGGCATCACGACACCTTGAAGAACATGTTCACCAGCATTGTGACGGTGGGCGTGTATCTCTATATTTTCTCGCTCATGGTGTCGAGTCCGCTACTGCCCGAGGCTCTGGGCGGCACGGCTCCTTCGTTTGTGCTCTCGATGGTAGCATTCTCGCAACTGCTCACGCCCATATCGCTGGTTCTTGACCCGCTGATGAACAGCGTGCAGCGCCGAGCCGAGTATGCCGCCGACCGTTATGCCGCCGACTATGGCCATGGCGAGCCGCTCATATCGGGCTTGAAGAAACTAAGTGCCCATGCTTTGAGCAATCTCACTCCACACCCTGCATTTGTGTGGTTTACTTATAGCCATCCCACCTTGGCACAACGCATTATATCAATCCAGAAAAATCAAAAGAAATTATGAAATACACAACTATAGCAATAGGTGATGAACTGCTCATTGGGCAGGTGACCGATACCAACTCGGGCTGGATTGCCCGCCATCTCACCCCCTACGGCTGGGAGGCCGAAACGGTCCGCTTGATTGCCGACGATGCACAGGCCATCACAGCAGCCATTGATGAGGCTTTTGAGAAGACCGATGTTGTGCTGATGACAGGCGGACTTGGCCCTACGAAAGACGATATCACCAAACCGGCCCTGTGCGACTACTTTGGCGGCGAACTGGTCTGTGACGAGGTGACTGCGGCCAATGTGCGCCAGGTGATGGCCAAGCGCAATCTGCAAGTGAACGAATACACCCGTCTTCAGGCAATGGTGCCCACATCGTGCCGCGTGATTCAGAACCAGGTGGGCACTGCTCCCATCATGTGGTTTGAACGCGATGGCAAGGTGCTGGTGTCGATGCCGGGTGTGCCTTTTGAGACCGAAGCGATGATGGAACGCGAGGTGATACCGCAACTCATCAAGCGTTTTCATCGCGACGAGGTGATCGTGTTCCGCACCTTTATGGTGATGGGCATTATCGAGTCGGATCTTGCCATGATGCTCGACGAATTTGAGCGTAATATGCCTGCGACGATGCATCTGGCCTATTTGCCGCAACCTGGACTGATGCGCCTGCGCTTGACAGGGATTTCGGCCAATGCCGAGGAACTCAAGGCGCAAATGTTGCGTGCTGAAACCGAATTGCGTGCGATGCTGGGAAAGGCCATCATAGCCGATGAGGATATACCACTGGCCGACATCGTTGGCCGCAAACTGCGCGAGAAAGACTTGACGCTGAGCACGGCCGAGAGTTGCACAGGCGGCAACATTGCCCATGTGATTACCGAGATTGCTGGCAGTAGCGACTACTTTAAGGGCTCGGTGGTGTCTTATGCCAACGATGTGAAGACTCGCGTGCTGGGCGTTTCGCCCGATGACTTAGAGGCTGAAGGCGCTGTGAGCAAGCCTGTAGTGGAACAGATGGTGCGTGGTGTGGGCCAGTTGCTCGGCACCGATTGCTCTGTGGCCACATCGGGCGTGGCTGGTCCTGGCGGTGGCAGCCCCGAGAAACCCGTTGGCACCGTGTGGATGGCTGCCAAGTGTGGCGATAGGGTGGTGAGTCAGGTGAAGCGATTGCCTGGCGACCGCCATCGGGTCATAGACCGCGCGACCACCGAGGTGCTGCTCATGTTGCTGCGTATGCTCCAGGACTTGTGATATCAACTGTTGATGAACAAATAAATATAAAGAATATGCGTTATTAGAAATAATCATTAACTTTGCAAATAGATTAATTGTGATTTGATGAAAATAATTAGAAGAATCGCTTTGATGTTTGCTTCTGCAATTGTTGCATTATTGCTGCATCCTTTATTGTATATCATAGGATATAAGTTTTATAGTGAGTATCCTTCAATTATTCTACATTTCGTTTTAACTTATACTATTGTTGGCAGTTTGATTTGGTGTTTTTGTGACAAGAAAGTATGGTGGAAGCAAGGTTTGTTAATCTTAGTTGGAGTAAATTTGATTTTGGGAATCATACTGATATGCTTTATGCGTGGTGAAGTTAAAGATGCGATGACGGCCTTAATGATATTGACTGCGAGCTTTTTTGATTGTTGTTTATCATTCGTTCCAATAGCATTATGTTGTTATTTTAATAGCAATTATTTTGGTGATGCTAAAAATGAAACTTGACTAAAAGTATATTCGCCATTTTTTTTACAGATTTCTATAATATAATTATTTAAAAAAAGATGAAAAAGACATTATTGATTTTAGTTGCTATTGCAACGATGACCATGCTCTACTCTTGTGGTGGAGGCAACACTTACAAGAACGACGCATTCAAGTATTCAGTAACACTTCCCGAGGGCTTTGTTCCTCAGAATCAAGATGCTGCTATGGAAACTGAGCGTGGCGGCAAGCTGTTTGTGAAGGACGGTTGCATGATTGATGTGACCGCTAAGAAGATGGAGTACAAGTATATAACAGCCGAGGAATCGCTCAAGCAAGGTTTTGAGATAGCCAAGTCGGCCGATGGCGTGTTTGAAAGCGAAATGAAGGACGATCATTACTGTGTCAAGTCGCAGGATTCGTTTGGCTATCGTACTGGCTATGAGATGCAGAAGAACGGCGTGAGTCTTAACATCTTTATCACTTATCCTGTGGAGAAAAAGGCTGAGTTCGACAAAGAGATTGATGCTGTGCTCAATTCTGTAACAATAGAATAATCCAGAACTGTAGAATCTAACGAATTTGTCCTATTGGTCTTATGAGTCCTATAGGACAAATTCATTTATAT
>JAEEVB010000197.1 GCA_016287065.1 Muribaculaceae bacterium | reverse complement strand
AGTAGAGACCCATGCTCTGCTGCTGCAGCACTACGCCCGTGCCCCAACGCTTGTTGAGGAACTTGAAGGGCATGTCGGCCATGCCCAGGAAGGTCATGGGTGCATGTCTGATGCCCACCCACTGGAGACGGCTGCCGGCAGTGATGTGTATGGAGTCGACACGTCCCACGGCTGCCGGATTGTAGTAGGTAGGAGCAGCCCAGTACTGTGTGAACTGGGCATCGACCTGTGCCGTGGCAGTGATGGCCGCACCCAGCAGGGTTGCAGCCAGCAGCAGTCGGAAGGATATGTGTCGTAGGGCCTTCATCAGTCAGTTATCCAGTTTTTTCATTCAAAGAAGAATGTGAGTACCACCATGTTGTTTTTCACTTTGTCGATGCTCTGGGTGAATCGGAGCATGTCGGGATTGTCTTCCAAGTCGGGCCTGTTCTTTTCGATAAGGTTGCGCAAGCCGAAGCAGAACTTCAACTCAGGGCACAGTTTGAAGAAGGGGAGGTAGATGTCGCAGCCCAGACCCAGGGTGAGCATCACATCAAAGTCCTTAAGCCGCAACTGGTCGGGGTGGTTCTTGCTCACGTCGTAGATACCCATCACACCGCCAGTGAAATAGGGCCGCAGGTTGCGGTAGCGCAGAGCCGAGTACTTGATTTCGGCCGGCAACACCACATAGGTGGCCTTGATGTTCTGGCTCTGGAGCACGTGAGAGGGTTCAAGTGCCTCGGGGTCGGCATTGGCGTTCACATATTTCACCACCTTGTTGCCAAAGTACATGCCCGGGCTCAACCTGAAGTTGAAGTGCTTGGATATGCGCCAGTCGGCCAGCACCGTGACACTGAAACCCGGCGAGTGTTTGGGTATGTCGGCAAACCACGCTTCGCCATCTTCGGTGACAAAACCGTTATTTGTGATATTCAAATCTTGAAAATTCATACCCACCGAAAAGCCGAAGTGCAACTTCTTTTGGTCGGCATAGGGGCGGTTATAAATCATGTCATTGTCCTGCGCAAAAGCCGTCAGGACACTGAATATCACAACGATAAGTGCAATATTTCGATTCTTTGAAATTTTCATCTCAATGGGTATAACGCAATTTTGGGCTTCTTATTGCCATGAAGGGCAATTTTTTTTCAAAAAACTCGCTATTTTTCTGTTTTTCTATGAGGCTCGTTGCTTGGCCCAGCGCCACAATCGGGTGGTCACATAGCGGTGCACCAGCCACGAGAGCGGAATGAGTACCAGCAGTCCGAAGAAGGGGTAGAGATTGTAGGCCTGTTCGAAGCCGAAGTGACCCAGCACAGGAGCAATGAAGTAATTATAGATGCGTGCGGCAAGTATCTGGAAAATGTAGATTTCAAGGCTTATGGTGCCCAGCCACTGGAAGGGCTTCAAGCAGAGCAATCGGCCCAGCAGTCCTTCGCGGCCATTGAGAAGTGCGCACACCAGCACCAGCATGCCTGCCGGAATGTACCATATCACAAAGTCTTCGTAAGAAATGATGTTTGGCACATGAATCACCAGTAGGGTGATTACTGCCACCACAGCGATAACCAGCAGTTCAAGTAATGTGGCTGTGGCAAACTTGATGTTGAGTTGTTTCTTGTTTACCTCGGTAAAGACGTGTGCTAAGGTCATGCCCGCCACAAAGTCCATAGTGCGAATGAGAGGGTTCACATAGAAGTGCACACGCACCATGGTGGGGAGTTGTGGGAGCAGCACCAGCATGGCGATAACCCATATTGCCAAAACACAGAGCTTCACTCTGAGCGACCATCGGCGCAACAGGCGCAGGAGCCAGGGGAAGCAGGCATAGCACAGAATCAGTCCGCACAGGAACCATGCCACGGTGTTGAAGGAGAAATAGAACGACTTGTCGGGCACATAGCTCTGCACCAGCAGCAAGTCGGTTATAAATTGCGCTGTGCCGTCCCATTCGTGATAAAGAATCAATATGGCGGCAATGGGCAGCAGTGCCAACCAGTTCATGAGGTAGAGTCGCAAGGCGCGCTCTTCAAAGAATTGGCGCCAGCCGGGCAACGGCTTGCTGTCGTAGCGCAAAGCCAGCAAAAAACCGCTCACCACATAGAAGAAGCACACGGCAAACAGCTCTGCCCCCTTGAAGATGGGCAAATGGTAGTGAAACAACACTACAGCCACCGCCAAGAGGCCTCGCCAGGATGTGAGCGTCTTGATCATGCCGTCAGTCAAAGATTGAGGTAAGGTTGCTTTGGCTCAGTTTGTGGCCGCGCAAGCGGTAACAAAGGTTCACCAGTGGCCGACACATATTATATAAAGGAATGCCTGCACTGAGCAGCGGGGCGTGGAGCACCCGGCAACTCTTGCGCACAGGCAAGATGGCAAGCACCCACGAGACGATGAGCAGCACCGCTACCACCGACAGGGTGAAAACGTTGTTCCAGTCGAGTGCAACTGCGGCGGCAAGACAGCCCAGACGGGCATAGTTGAGCGTTGAAAGCAAGCCCTGGGCAATGAAGGGCCAGCGGTGTGGCAGCTTGCGAGAAGTGAAGTCGCGGCGCATCTTGAGTGCCGTATGGGCATGCGACACATTCTCGTAGCAGGCCACCACCTGGGCCTCGGGGAGCAGTTCCACACGGGTGTTGTCGCCGTTGGCAATCTCGCACAGGAACACGTCGTCGTCGCCCCAGCGCAGGTCCAGATTCTTCGAGAAGCCGTTGTTCTGGAAGAAGATGTCGCGCCTATAGGCGAGATTGTCGCTCACACCGCGGTAAGGCTTGCCTGCAATGGCGCTGGTCAGGTACTGTTCGCCCACAGTCACAGTGTCGAAAGCGCGGTAGCAGTGCCCAGCGCTGCGGTCGCTCTTATAGCGGTAGTGCGAGTAGCCAATCACTACATCGGTGCCCGGCACAAAGTTGCGCAACATGAGGCGCAACCACTGGTCGCTCGTCACGCAGCAGTTGGCATTGGTGGTGACCACCACCTCGCCCTGAGCGGCCTTGATGCCGAGCATGAGCGAGAGTTTCTTGCGCGAGAGGCCGCGGGTGCGGTCGGGCGTGAGAGTGAGATGCAGTTGCGGGTAGTGGATGAGCATGTCGCTGATCAGGTTGCGGCTGGCGTCGGTCGAAGCATCGTCAACCACTATCACCTCATAGTCAGGGTAATCCTGATGCAGCAGAGTGGGCAGGAAGTTCTCGAGCCACTCGGCATCGTTATGGGCATAGACCACCACCGAGGCCTTGGGCAACTGGTCGTCGGCCAGATATTCGCGCTCCTGCTCGTCATCGACAAAGCGCGCCAATCGCTTGGCTTTGCACCATTTGCACAGGGCAATGATCACGGTGAGCACAAAAGCCACACCCAGCAATACATATATGATAATAGGACAATTAACTGAAAAAATCATGTTCTATAGTTGTCGTTTCAATTTTTTTGAAAGCGCAAAGTTACGCATTGTTGTTGAATTTCGTGGTCCTTTCCCAAAAAAATCTGCACATTCAAGGCCGCAAATCAAGGCTTTTTCAGCGTGTGGCATCCAAAACTGCGATTTTGTTATGTGAGAAAAATGCAATAACTTTGCAAATTCAACTGTAACTGATTTTTATAGAGCATAAAATGCAGCAAGAAGGCACACAGAGCAGATCCTCTAAATTCCTGAAAGACATAGGAATTTATGCCATCGGTAATCTTGGTTCCAAGATTATCACCTTCCTCATGCTGCCGCTCTATACCCACTACGTGGCGCCAGCCGATTACGGCTACTACAACATTTGTCTCACTGTGGTATTGCTGTTGTTGCCTTTCACCACTCTGCAACTGCGCGACGGAGCCTTCCGTTTCCTGCTCGACTCGACAAGTACCGAGCAACGCGAAAAAATCGTAACAGGAACCTATAAGATATTGCTTGTCAGTATTTTGCTATGGGGTGGCGCTGGCGTTATCATCTCACTGGTCACAAACATTGCTTATTTCTGGTACACTGTGGCATTCCTGGTGGCTTTCTCGTTGCAAGAGGTTGTGTCGCAGGTGATTCGTGGACTGGGCAACAATAAGGCCTATGTTGCCGTCGGCATCTTGGCATCGTTGGGCATTGGCATCTTCAGTGTGATTTTTGTGGTGTGGCTCAAGATGGGCATCAAGGGCATTTTCCTGGCCAACATCATTGCACGCGTGCTGTGCCTGGTGATTGTGGAGTTGAAAGTCAAGTCGTTCGTTCGCTTTTTCAAGCCCTATCTCAAGGTGGGTCGCGTGTGGAAAGACCTGCTACGCTTTTCTTTGCCACTGTTACCGGGCTCTATTTGCTATTGGCTCACTACCAGCAGCGACCAGTGGATCATTCAGCACTATCTGGGGTTTGATGCAACCGGTGTCTATGCCACGGCAGTGAGGTTCACCAGCATCTTGCAGATAGCCGTCTACATCTTCTATCAGGCATGGCAGGAAACGGCTATTCTGCAGTTCAATAGCAAAGACCGTGACATGTTCTTCTCCAAGATGCTCAATACCTACATCTGTTTCCTATGCTTGTTGGGTGTGACTTATAATTTCATGCTAAAACTGAATTATGGCTGGCTTGTGGGCGTTGATTTTCAGAGCAGTTGGCTCTATCTTTATCCGCTGGGTATATCGGCTTTGCTCTATGCCATATCGGCTTTCCTCGAGATGGGCTACCAGTGTGCCAAGGACACCAAGCGCCTCATGCCCGCTATCATTCTTTGTGCGGTCATCAATGTGTCGCTCAACCTGGTCACCATCAAACTAT
>JAEEVB010000196.1 GCA_016287065.1 Muribaculaceae bacterium | reverse complement strand
GCACGGCAGCGCGCACTAGAAGGTTGCCCAGCCGTGTGGCTGAGGAGAAATAGGTTTCATGGGTAGATTGAGAAATGCGTTTACTGTCATAACCGTTGCCATCGCGCAATGCCTGCTGAATTTCTTTGCGCTGGAGATGGTTGCCCAGCGTGTCGACATTGCCACTGTAACTGTCGAGGATAACTCGCCCGTCCTTGTCGATAACCGACACGCGCAAACCCTCCATACTGTGTCGCTTCACATAGTCGTGAAACAGGTGCTGGCTGGTGAGACTGTCCTCGCCAAGGGTCTGCACCATCTCGTAGTTGTACATTTGCAGGCGGGAGTGAAGAATGTCGATCTTGTACTCCTTTTCGCGCTGGTACTGATACACGCTGAAACACACAGCAAAGAGCAGGAACACGCCACCGATGCTGAACAGCAGATTGCGCTGGAACGACTTACTTTTCAAAACAGTAGCCATAACCTACGCGCGTTTTAATGTGTTTGCCATAGTGGCCAAGTTTCTTGCGCAGGCGGGTGATGTTCACATCAACCGTGCGGTCGAGCACCAGCACATCGTGCGGCCAGCAGTTCTTGATCAAGTCCTCACGCGAAAACACCTTGTCGGGGTGCTGGAGGAGGAACGACAGCAGCTCAAACTCCAGTTTGGTGCACACCAATTCGTTGCCATCGAGGGCAACGGTCTTGGCATTCAGGTCGACCACGATGCCCTCATAATGAATTCTGTTGTCATCAAGAGTTGCCGGTTGAGGTTGTGAATAAGACTGTGCAGTTCGCCTGATTACCGCCCTGACCCTTGCCTTCACCTCTTTCATGCTCAAGGGCTTGGCTATATAGTCGTCGGCACCGATATTCAGGCCTTTCACCAGGTTATCTTCCCCATCAAGCGCGGTGATAAAGATAATGGGAATGTGAGCCGTGGCAGGATCATCCTTCAGCCTTCGAGCCATCTGGAATCCTGACATCTCGCCCATCATCACATCGAGCAGAATGAGCGAATACTGCTGCAGAGGCAGCTCGAGCGCTTCTTCGGCAGAATTGGCTGTCATCACCTCAAAACCCTCGGTTTCAAGGTTATATTGAAGTATCTCGCATATATCCTGTTCGTCGTCAACAACAAGTATTTTCATAAGTCATCAGCGTTTTAAATGACAAATATACTGATTTTTCAAATAACTTAAAAAGGATATGTATTACAATGTTATGACATTTGAAACTACTCCTGGCGACAATCAATTGAATGATAATTCATTTTCGCCATTCCATGAGAGAAATCATCGTCAGCTATTGACAGGCTATATTAAAAACAAAGAGAGTGGCTGAAAATCAGTCACTCTCTTGCGGTCGGGGTAACAGGATTCGAACTTGTGACCTCCTGCTCCCAAAGCAGGCGCGCTAACCAACTGCGCTACACCCCGAAGAATTTTAAAAGAAGCCATTTTTGAGTTGTTCTTCAAAAATGCGTTGCAAAGGTAGCACTATTTTTGAAATTCACCAACGTTTTTATAAAAAAAAGCAGTTTTTGGGCGTCACAAGCACAATATGTGACTAATATTTATTAATTTTGTAGGTTAAACCATATCAAAGAAGAAAACTTAAAAAAATATTATATAACCATGTACAGAACGAAAACATGCGGAGAACTCCGCTTGAACAATGTGGGCGAGACCGTTACCCTCGCCGGATGGGTGCAGCGCACTCGCAAAATGGGCGGCATGACCTTTGTGGACCTGCGCGACCGTTATGGCATCACTCAAATCGTGTTTAACAACGAAGTAGACGCCGAGTTGTGCGACAAGGCCAACCAGCTGGGCCGCGAATTTGTGATTCAGGTGGTGGGCAGTGTTGCCGAACGCTCGAACAAGAATCCCAAAATGCCCACAGGCGACATCGAAATCATTGCCAGCAAGCTGAATGTGCTGAGCCCGAGCATCACCCCACCCTTCACCATTGAGGATGTGAGCGACGGCGGCGACGACCTGCGCATGAAATACCGCTATCTGGACCTGCGCCGCAGCGTTGTGCGCCGCAACCTGGAACTGCGCCACAACATGGCCATCCTGGTGCGCAACTTCCTCGACGCAAAAGACTTCATTGAGGTTGAAACCCCTATTCTCATCGGTTCTACGCCCGAAGGTGCCCGCGACTTTGTGGTGCCTTCGCGCATGAATCCTGGCCAGTTCTACGCACTGCCCCAGAGCCCACAAACGCTCAAGCAGTTGCTCATGGTGGCCGGTTTTGACCGCTACTTCCAGATTGCCAAATGCTTCCGCGATGAGGACCTGCGTGCCGACCGTCAGCCCGAGTTCACGCAGATCGACTGCGAGATGAGCTTCGTGGACCAGGAAGATGTGATTGAAATCTTTGAGGACCTCGCCCGCCACCTGTTCAAGGAGGTGCGCGGCGTGGAACTGCCCGCCAAACTGCAGCAGATGACCTGGCACGACGCCATGCGCCTCTACGGCAGCGACAAGCCCGACCTGCGCTTCGGCATGACCTTCGTGGAACTCATGGATGTGATGAAGAAAGGCAAATTCGGCGTGTTTGACGACGCTGCCTACATTGGCGGCATCTGCGTGCCCGGTTGCGCCGACTACACCCGCAAGCAGCTCGACCAGCTCACCGACTTCGTGAAGCGTCCGCAAGTGGGCGCCAAGGGTCTGGTGTATGTGAAATACAATGCCGACGGCACCATCAAGAGCAGCGTGGACAAATTCTACGATGAAGCCGACCTGCTCGAACTCAAGCAAGCCATGGGCGCCAACGACGGTGACCTGGTGCTCATCTTGAGCGGCGACAACGCCAACAAGACCCGTGTACAGCTGTGCTCGCTGCGTCTGGAGATGGGCGAACGCCTGGGCCTGCGCGACAAGGACAAGTTTGAGTGCCTGTGGATTGTGGACTTCCCGCTCTTTGAGTGGAGCGACGAGGAACAGCGCCTAATGGCCACGCACCACCCCTTCACCATGCCCAATCCCGACGACATACCGCTGCTCGACACGCATCCCGAGCAGGTGCGTGCCAAGGCCTACGACTTTGTGTGCAACGGCATTGAGGTGGGCGGCGGCAGCCTTCGTATCCACGACGGCGAACTCCAGGCCAAGATGTTCAAGATTCTGGGCTTTACCCCCGAGCAAGCCATGGCACAGTTTGGCTTCCTGATCAACGCCTTCAAGTTTGGGGCACCTCCCCATGCCGGACTCGCCTTCGGCTTTGACCGCTTCGTGTCGATCATGGCAGGCCTCGACAGCATTCGCGACTGCATCGCCTTCCCGGAGAACAACAGCGGCCGCGATGTGATGCTCGACGCTCCAAGCAACATTGCCCAGGCACAGCTCGACGAACTCTACCTCAACGTAGATGAAGCCCGTGTGAAAGCATTAGGCAAATAAACAACAACGCATGAAAATAAGCGAAATCACTCAAGCCATCGAGGCATTTGCGCCGCTCAGTCTGCAAGAAGACTACGACAATGCCGGCATTCAGGTGGGTAACCTCAACGACGAGATTACCGGCGTGCTGCTGTGCACCGACGTGCGCGAGGAAATCATCGACGAGGCCATTGAGCGTGGCGCCAACCTCATCATCTCGCACCACCCACTCATTTTCCACGGCCTGAAGAAGATTGCCGGCAACAGCTACATCGAGCGCATCGTGGCCCGTGCCATCAAGAACGACATCACCATCTATGCAGCCCACACCAACATGGACAGTGCCCAGGGTGGCGTGAACTTCAAGATTGCCCAGAAACTGTGGCTCGACAACGTGCAGGTGCTTGACCCGCAACCACAGCAAGCAGGCTACGAGGGCACGAGCGGCCTGGGCGTGATTGGCGACATCCCTCCCACCCCGGCCATGCAATTCCTGCAGCATGTGAAGGACACCTTCGAGGTGAGCACCCTGCGCTACTGCGGCGACACCAACCGCACCGTGAGCCGCATTGCCCTGTGCGGTGGCGCCGGAGCATTTCTGGTGAAGAAGGCCGTTGAACTCAATGCCGACCTGTTTATCACGGCCGACATGAAATATCACGACTTCTTCGGGCTCGAAAACCGCATCATCATAGCCGATATAGGGCATTATGAGAGCGAACATTTCACAAAAGAGATTTTTTATGAGATAATTACGAAAAAAAATCCTAACTTTGCAGTCGATTTTGCTAAAAACGAAAAAAATCAAATCAAATATCTGTAACAATGGCGACAAAACAAGACAAAGAACTCACCGTTGAAGAACGTCTCAAGATGCTCTACCAGCTTCAGACCATCCTCTCTGAAGTAGACCGAATCAAAACCCTGCGTGGCGAACTGCCGCTCGAGGTGCAGGACCTTGAAGATGAGATTGAAGGTCTGCAGACACGCGTGAACAACTACAAGAACGATATGGCCGAAGAGGAGGCTTCGATTAAAACCTTTCACGCCAACATCGACTCGGCTGCTGCACTCATCGACAAATACACCAAAGATCAGGATAATGTGCGCAATAACCGCGAATATGACTACCTGAACAAAGAAATCGAATATCAGCACCTGAACATCGAACTCGCTGAGAAGAAAATCAATGAGGCCACCAAGCACATCGAGTCGCTCAAGGCCCAAATCAACGAGGCTCAGGAACAACTCGACGACAGCGAGCATGTGCTGGCCGAAAAGAAGGGCGAACTCGACGAAATCGTTTCTGAAACCCGCCAGGACGAGGAGAAACTGCGCGAGAAAGCCAAGAAACTCGAAGGCAAGATGGACGATGTGCGTCTGCTCACCG